>CAMYNO010000057.1 GCA_947259815.1 uncultured Parvularculaceae bacterium | reverse complement strand
GGCGCTTGTCGGCGCGGAGGATATGGTCGTCGATAAGACGAGCGGCAGGCTTGTCATTTCCGCCTATGACCGACGCGCGGCGGAGAAAGCCGCGCGCCAGAGCAAGTTGCCGCCGCCACAGGGCGGTCTTTACGCTGTATCCATCGAAGATTTGTTCGCCGCGCACGATACGCTTGAAATTACACGGCTGGTCGATCCGGCGCGGATTAAAAACGGGTTACGCCCACACGGCGCGGACGCCGCCCATGGTGAAGTCGCCTTTATCAATCGCGGTTATGTCCGCGCGGGGCGCCGGTGGAAAATGACGCCGACGCTGGTGCGCATCGACGCAGCGGGCGTGGTTATGTCGCAAAGCGTACACTGCGCCGCCAATGATGTAGCGCTCGGCGAAAATCGCCATGTGGTGACGCGCGACCACGATGCCTGCGGCGGGTTTGCGCGCTATCTGGAAAACACATTCGCGTTGAAGAAAAGCGGCGCCTTTTTCCAGGACGGCGCGGTGCTGGCGAACAAAATCGGTTTCGCCAATGGCGTGGCGCCGCTCGACGATGGTTACGCCCTTGCGGCGACCCGCGAAAAGACGGTGCATTTCTTCACAGCGGAAGCAGACGGGAGCTGGACAGCGCATGAAGTCGCCGCGCCCGGTTCGCCGGACAATCTCACCGTTTCGGACGGGGCCGTGATCGCCGCCCTGCATCCAAATCTTCTGCGGCTCGCCTTCAACCGCAAATTCGGGATTGGCAAGGCCGGCTCGCGCATTGCCCGCATTGACCCGCAAACCGGCGCCGCCGAAATCCTGTTCGACGACCCGAAGGGAAAGACCTTCAGTGCAGCGACAGTGGGCGTTGAGACTGCGCGCGGTCTGGCGATCGGTTCGGTCACCGATCGCGGCGTGTTGGTTTGCAAGAGGCCCTTGTGAGCGGTTTCACGCTGGTCACCGGCGGTTCCGGCTTTGTCGGCAAGGAACTGGTGCGGCTTCTGCGCGCGCGAGGCGAACGGGTGCGTTCCTTCGACCTCGCATCTGCGCCGACCAATGACGACCGGCAGGGATCTATTCTGGATGCGGACATTGTCGCCGACGCTATGCCAGGCGTCGACACGGTTTTTCATCTCGCCGGCAATGCGCAGCTTTGGTCGAAAGACGAGAGCGTTTTCGACAACGTCAATCGCAAGGGAACAGAGATTGTCGTTACCGCTGCGCAGCGGGCCGGCGTGAAAAAATTCGTACACTGTTCAAGCCTGACGACGCTGGTTGGCCGGCATGCGCCAATCGGACCGTCAAGTGCGGATGAAATGCTGCGGCTTTCGCCGGACGATATGCTTGGCGCCTATCCCCGTTCGAAGCTGGAAGCGGAACATATCGTGGAAAAGGCCGCCGCTGACGGGTTTGACGCGGTCATCGCCATGCCGACCGAACCGCTCGGGCCCGGTGATGAGGCGTTGACGCCGCCAACCCGGATGATCCTCGATTTCGCCAATGGGGCAACGCCGGCCTATATCGAGTGCGTCATGAACTTCGTGCCCGCCGAGAGCATCGCCGAAGGGCTGATCGCGGCGCGGGAGAAGGGTGTTCGCGGCGAGCGCTACCTGCTTGGCGGCGACAATACGCCGATGACGGCGTTGCTGGCTAAGATCGAAAAGGTAACGGGCCGCGCGGCGCCGAAGACAAGAATGCCCTATTGGGTTGCTCTCGCCGCTGGCGCCGTCGATACGAAACTCGTCGCTGCGATTACGGGCAAGCCGCCAAAGGCGCCGCTGGTCGGCGTGCGTCTTGCCGGTCGTCAGATATCGTTTTCCAGCGAGAAGGCCGCGCGTGAGCTAGACTGGCGCGCCGCCGACTGGCGCCCTGCGTTGCGCGCTGCAATTAACTGGTTTGAGACCGAGGGATTACTGCGCAAGACGGTTTCGTAAATGCGCCCGATACGCAACTATGCGGGCGCAGCGTGAAGGGTTTTGCCATGGCTGAGCACACAAACATTGCGAACTGGCTGGATGGGCGTTCCTTTGAAGACTGGCGGGCGGACTTCGATCGCGACGGCATCATACGCTTCGACAATGTACTGTCAGAAGAAATGCTCGGCGGCATTCGCGCGGCGCTCGCGCCGCATCTCGGTCAGGATATTCACGGCCGTAACGAATTTGAAGGACGTGAGACGAACCGCGTATATGCGTTGCTGGCGAAAGGCGCGGTGTTTTCCGAACTGGCGACGCACCCGCTAGTGCTTGCGTTTGCGGAAGCGGACCTTGGGCGGGAATGTCTTTTGTCCGCTTGTCTTGCGATCAACATTCATCCCGGGGAGACGCCCCAGCCATGGCATTTTGATGACAGTCACTATCAATGGCCGCGCCCGCGCCCCTCTCTTGGCGTCAGTGCGTTCTGGGCGATTGACGAAACGACGGAAGAAAATGGCGCGACGGAATTTCTCAAAGGCAGCCATCTGTGGCCGGAAGATATCATCGAAGGCGCCGTGGCGGATGATGATTTCATACGCGGGAACGCACGCGAAAACGACACCGGCGCCCGCGCCGATATTGTCAAGGCAATCATGCCGGCGGGTTCTCTGATGCTGGCCAAGGGAACGCTCTGGCATCGCGGCGGCGCCAATGTTTCCGACGCAGCGCGCTTGATTATCACGCCGCAATATTGTCCGGGCTGGACCCGGCAGTTGGAGAATATGGCGATTGCCGTACCGCCGGAGATTGCCCGGACTTTGCCGGCGCGGGCGCGCGAGTTGATCGGCTATTCAATACACCCGCCATTCATGGGCTATGTTGACGGGCGCCACCCCGACCGTAAACTCGCCATCTGAGACAATTCGTAGCGTTTGATTGATTCTGCCGGCTTCGGCGCCAATGTCTGAATAAGGACAGGAGAGGAATTGAAAAATGCAATTCAAACGCATTATCGCTGCGATAGATGTCGATGACGATCTTTCGCAAAAAGTATTGGCGGTTGCGCACAGCCTTGCCTCGCGCGATGGCGCAGCCCTTGCGGCGGTAAGCGTCTGGCCGCCGGTTGCAACAGCTGCCGTTGGGCTTGGCGGTGATGCCGGCGCCAGCGCTGCGGTCGCCTCACAGGCGGCGATTGAGCAACACCGGCTCGGGCGCGCGGCGTGTCTTGAGCGTCTTAAATCAATGGTTGCGACGGTCGCACCGGAAGCCGATGCGATAATCCTTGATGGCGATCCCGCCGATGAAACCAGTGAGTATGCTGAAAAAACAGGCGCGGATCTGATCGTTACCGGATCGCATCAGCGCGGGTTTTGGGGATCGCTTGTGCATGGCAGTTCATCGCGCGATCTGGTGCACGATGCGCCGTGTGCGGTGTTTCTCGTAACGAAAAGCTGCGCGGACGCGATTTAGCCGAGATTATGCAGCGAAGCTGCAAGGGAAATCGGCGCCGACTGCTTTGGCGATCGTGACCTGAAGGACAGTTTCGCCGGCGACGGTGACGTCTTCGCCGAATTCGTCGATCGCATCGGTCGAGACCTTGCCGATATTCAGGCAGGCTTTCCACGCATCGGCCTCGGTTTCGAAGCCGTCAACATAAGCGACGTCGATAATTTCCGCCGCATCTGCGTTTTCGCAGTTCAGCGTGAGATAATACGGGCCGAGCGGTGCAAATTGATCGGTCATGACGTTCGCCTTCATAGATATGCAGACGCCAATGAACGCGAACATCATTAACAGATGCTTGCAATTAATCCGTAAAAAGAAGAAAAAGTTTTGCAAGGAATTGTTAAAGCTTCTTGCAAATTCAATAATGCCGGCCCTTCCATTGCCCGCCCTTGCCGCGCCAGTAGCGAATGGCTGAGCTGACGGTCATCGCCATGTATAAGGCCGCAGCAATCGGAAGGGCGGCGGATTGCCATGGGTAACCGCGATAGAGTTTGAGCGTGGGCCAGTAAATTCGCGCCATGACGCCCCAGGCGGCGAGGGCGATCAGCGCCGCGACAAAGTTGTGATGGGTCGCAAGGAATAAAGCGATGAGCGGCGGCGCGAGGTAAATGAGCGCCATTCCCGCCACGGCGCCAATCAACATCAATATGGACTGATTGAGCTGCGTAAAAGCGGTGCGGGCGACCATGTTCCAGATTGACGACAGGGAGCGATTATCGCGCAGGCTGACCGCTTCGGTGTCGGCGAGACCGATCCAGATGCGCGTCGTCATGGATAAGTCTTTTATGCGGCGCGCCAATGCGCAGTCGTCGATAAGTTCGCTGCAAATCGGCTCCACTCCGCCGGCGGCGTGAAAATCCTCGGCGCGCACGAGCATGCATCCGCCAGCCGCCGCGGCGATGTTCTCATTCAGATCGTTTGCGAGCGGAAAAGGATAGAGCTTTTGAAAAAAGAAGACGAAGGCTGGCACGAGCAGCCCGCCCCAGAGTCCGCGAGAATCAAGCCGCGCCATTAACGAGACAAGCGAGAGTGACTGCGCCTGCGCTTTTGCCGTCAGCCGGCGCAGCGTGTCTTTTGCGAGCACAATGTCGGCGTCGGTGAGGAGATAATAATCCGGAGCGGTTCGTCGCGCGGCTTCAACCCCCTGATGGACAGCCCAGAGCTTGCCGCTCCAGTCCGGCGGCAGCGGCGCGCCGGGGATAATTTCCAGACGATCCGAGCCGTCGGCGGCGGCGCGGGCGATCTCCGCCGTCCCGTCGTCGGAATTGTCGTCGACGAGGATAAGGCTGAATTCGCCGGGGTAGTCGGCGGCCAAATGCGCCTTCATCACCGCGCTGATGGCTTCCGCCTCGTTTCGCGCGGGAATGACAGCGGCGACCGATGGCCACTGTTCTGGATTCGGCGCAATGGCGAGGCGTTGATCGGCGCGCCAGAAGCCGCCCCTGAAAAAGCTGAGATAAATCCATGCCGCGAGGGCGATAATGGCGATAAGGGTCATAATCCCAGCGAGGTATAGAGGCGGAAAATCCCAGGGGAAAGGCGGCGCGCCAACGGCTTGGATTGCGCGGCGAAAGCAGTATGGTGCGCAAATTATGAACGCAATGCTCGACACCGAAAAACCGGCCGTGCAGATTTCCGCTGAAACCCCTTCCGGCAAGGGCGCTGGCGACGAAAATTTTCCGGTCGGCTCTTTTCTGCTGCCGAAAGCGCTTTGCCCCCATGTGGCGAAATTCTACGCCTTTGCGCGCGCGATTGATGACATTGCCGACAATCCGGATACAGCAGCGGATGAAAAAATCCGCCGGCTGCGTGACTTCGACGCCGCCTTGAAGGGCGAGCCCGGCTATGGCGTGGAATATGAAAAGGCGCACGCCCTGCGCGCCTCCCTTGCCGAGACCGGCGTGCCGACAAAACATGGCAGCGATCTTGTCGCCGCCTTTGTTCTCGATGCGGAAAAATCCCGTTACGCCGACTGGAACGAATTGCTGAGCTATTGCGAACTTTCGGCCAATCCTGTCGGCCGTTATCTTCTCGACCTGCATGGAGAGGACAAGGCGGGATATCGCTATTCCGATGCACTGTGCACGGTTCTGCAGATCGTCAACCACCTTCAGGATTGCGGCGATGATCGGCGCGAACTCGACCGTGTTTATGTGATCGAGCCGTGGCTCGCCGCCGAAGGCGGGGGCATTGAAGATCTTGATGCGCCAAAATCGAGCGCGGCGCTGGAAAAGGTCAAGCACCGTATGCTCGACGGATGCGATGCGCTGATGAAAGACGCGCGGAAGCTTCCCGCGGCGTTAAACTCAAAACATCTGGCAATGGAATCGGCGGTGATCGTCCGGTTGGCGTCGCGGCTGATCGCATTGTTACGCAAGGGCGATCCCCTTGCCGAACGGGTTGCGCTTTCAAAACTGGATTTCGCCGCGGCTGGACTGACGGGAATCGTCGCCGGGTTTTTTCAGGCCGGGAAGGGCGCTGCGTGAGCGCGACGGAGATTACTCTCGACGATGCGCGCCGACACGCGGCGGAAACCGTCAAGCGGTCAAAAACATCCTTTGGCGCCGGTATGCGTATTCTCTCAAAGGAACGACGCGAGGCGATGTATGCGATCTATGCGTTTTGCCGCGAGGTCGATGACATCGCTGATGAAGGCGGAACGCGCGACGAGAAAATGTCGGGCCTTGCCGAATGGCGGCGCGAGATTGAACGCGTTTACGCCGGCGCGCCGCAAACGCCGACCGGTCATGCGTTGAAAGAGGTCGTATGCCGGTTCGATTTGCCCCGAAACGAGTTCATTCTCGTTATTGAAGGGATGGAGATGGATGCGGACGGGCCCGTCATCGCGCCGACGCTGGAACGACTTCTTGCCTATACGCGCCGCGCCGCCGGCGCCGTCGGTATGCTCTCCATGCCGGTCTTCGGGGCGCCGCGAACGCAGATTGCCGAAGACTTTGCCCTGTCGCTGGGCGATGCGCTGCAACTGACCAACATCCTGCGCGATATTGAACAGGACGCCGGGGAGGGCCGGCTATACCTGCCGCGTGAGCTTCTCGAAGAGCATGGATGCCCGCTAACGCCGCAAGGCGTAGTCAACGCAAACGGCCTTGCGAAAGTGCGAGAAGAGATGGCGCAACTGGCGCGGGAGAAGTTTGCCGCGGCGCGAACCGCGCTTGAACATCTCGACTGGAAAATCCTGCGGCCGGCGCTTTTGATGATGGGCGTTTATGAAACCTATCTCGACAAGATGACCGCGCGAGGCTGGGCCAACGGACAGCCGCGCGTAACGATATCCAAGGGTGAGAAACTCGCTATCGCCGCGCGCTGGTTTTTTGCGCCGAAGAGAACGCGCAACACAACACTGAATGATGATGCATCTTAGATCACTGAGCAAACTTCCCTTCCGCCCGTTCCCGCGAAAGCGGGAATCCATTTGCGAAAGGAAATTGCCGGCATTGTTTGCCTGGCGACTATGGGTCCCTGCCTGCGCAGGGATGAGCGGTGAGTAAGTTGGCGCGCGTTCACATCATCGGCGCCGGGCTTTCCGGCCTGGCGGCGGCGGTTCGCCTTTGCGAAGCAGGCATTCCTGTCACAATCTATGAAAGCGCAGGTCAGGCGGGCGGGCGGTGCCGTTCCTTTTACGACAAGCATCTTGAGCGCCACATCGACAATGGCAATCATTTGATTATGTCGGGGAACAAGTCCGCGCTGTCATTTCTTGACCGGATCGGATCGTCCAAACCGCTGATCTGGCCGTCAGAAGCAGCTTACCCATTCATTGATGTACGCACGAATGAGCGATGGACCGTGCGGATCAATGACGGCTTGTTTCCGTCATGGGTTCTCAATGCGAAAACCCGCGTACCCAATACGGGTCTGCTGGACTATGCAAAAGCCGCGGCCATCGCGCTTGCCGGTCCGGACAAAACCGTCGCCGATGTTGTCGATGAAGAATCGCCGCTTTATGAAAGCTTCTGGGAGCCGTTGACACTGGCGGTGTTGAATACGACGCCGGCGCGCGGGTCGGCGAAGCTGTTATGGAGCGTTATCCGCGAAACGTTCTTGCTGGGCGGCGGCGCATCAACGCCGCTCGTCGCCCGTACGGGGCTTGGCCCCGCTTTTATTGATCCGGCGGTGCGGTTTATCGAAGAGGCTGGCGGGCTCGTCCGTCTCAATGCGCGGTTGAAAAGCGCATGGATGGAAGGCGGCGAGGTTCAGAGCCTTAACTTCACGGACGAGACCGTCACGCTGGAAGAAGGCGATCAGGTTATCTTCGCCATCCCGCCGACCCGGTTGGCTCAGATCATGCCGGAACTTGATCCGCCTGCGGATGATGCCTCGATCCTGAATGTCCATTTTCGATTGCCTGAGCCGTATAAAAATCGCCGGGCGAGCGACAGCGCCTTCATCGCCCTTGTTGGCAGCCTCGCCCAATGGGTGTTTATCCGTGATGACGTGATTTCCGTGACGACGTCGGCGGCGGATGCGCTGGGCGCTGATGACGTTCCCAATGACAATGTTATCGCAACCATCTGGAGTGAAACGAAAATTGCGCTGGAACTTGACGGTACGCCTTATGAACGGGTTCGCGTCATCCGAGAGAAACGCGCGACCCCGGATCAGTCGCCGGCAGGCGTCAGAAAGCGCCTGAAGGCGGAGACCCAATATCGCAATCTGTTCCTTGCCGGCGATCATACGGACACCGGCGTGCCGGCGACGATTGAGGGCTCGATCCGGTCCGGCGACAAGGCGGCGCGCCTGGCGTTGGGACAATGAAAACCGCCAGCGCCAAGAACGCACTCAAAGAATAAAATTCAGAATGAGGAGAAGAAGATGAAAGTTGCATCAGTCAAAGCGCCCGGCGGTCTTGAGAACCTGAAGATTGAGGAGCGTCCCGATCCGCAACCGGCGCGCGGTGAAGTTCTTGTGCGCGTGCGCGCTTCCTCCCTCAACTATCATGATCTCGTTGTCGTGCGCGGCGCCATTCCGGTGGAGGATGGGCGCATACCGATGTCCGACGGCGCCGGCGAAGTTGTTTCAGTCGGTGAGGGCGTCACGCGTTTTGCGCCGGGCGATCATGTGATGTCGATGTTCTTTCCCGACTGGATCGACGGATCGCCCGATGCGGCGGACTTTCGGGGCGTTCCCGGCGAAGGGCTGAACGGATTCGCCGCCGAACTGGTCGCCGTGCCAGAAACGGCGATCACGCGTATGCCCGCCGGCTATTCCTTCCGGGAGGCGGCGTCGTTGCCCTGTGCAGCGCTGACCGCGTGGCGCGCGCTGTTCGTTGAAAATTCGGTAAAGCCCGGCGACTGGGTGCTGGTGCAGGGAACGGGCGGCGTTTCCATATTCGGACTGCAATTCGCCAAGGCCGCCGGCGCGCGGGTCATTGCGACGTCGTCCTCCGATGAAAAGCTTGCACGGCTGAAAGATCTTGGTGCGGACCATTGTATCAACTACAAGGAAACGCCGGAATGGGGCAAGGCGGCGTTCAAGCTTACCGGCGGCCGCGGCGTTGACGAAGTGATCGAGGTCGGCGGTCCGGCCACGCTGGCGCAGTCGATCAAGGCGTCGCGCGCCGGCGGGCATATTTCCCTGATCGGTGTACTGACCGGCGTTGCCGGCGATGTGCCGATCTTTGCGCTGTTCGCCAAGAACCTGACCGTCTCGGGCATTACCGTCGGCTCGCGCCGCCATCAGGAAGACATGATTGCCGCGATCGAAGCCAACGGCGTTAAACCGGTCTTGGATGAGGATTTCGCGCTTGATGACATTGGCGCGGCGTTTCAGCATCAGATCGATCAGAAGCATTTCGGCAAAATTACGCTCTCGATTTAAACCGGGCGTTATTGTTCACGGGATCAGTTGGACCGCATGGGTTTTCTCGCCGTCATCTGCGGGCTGAAGTCGGAAGCCGGTGTCGTCACGAATTGCCCTGGCGCGGACAAAGTCCGTATCGCTGTTTCCGGCGCCAGCGCGCAGCGCGCATATGAGCTTGCCCGCATTGCCGCGCAGGACGGCGCCGCGGCCATTGTTTCGCTCGGCGTTTCGGGCGGGCTAGATCCCGCGCTTGCGCCGGGAGACATATTGATCGGTGACGAGATCATTGCGGATGAGGCAGGCGATTGCTTCAGCGCGGATTCATTTCTCGTCAGCGCGGCGAAAAAAGCATTGTCGGATCGTGCTGTTTCCTGCGGGCGCCTTTTCGGCTCCGACGCTATCGTGCAATCGGCGGCGCACAAGGCGGCGCTTTTCCAAAATCACAACGCGATTGCCGTGGACATGGAAAGCCATGGCGCGGCGCGGGCGGCGGCGGAATTCAGAACGCCGTTCATCGCCATTCGCGCT
Organism: uncultured Parvularculaceae bacterium; assembly: GCA_947259815.1. Lineage (GTDB taxonomy): Bacteria > Pseudomonadota > Alphaproteobacteria > Caulobacterales > Parvularculaceae > Hyphococcus. The sequence continues at coordinate 518 of CAMYNO010000057.1, read as the reverse complement.
GTCGCCGATCCCGCCGCCCGTGCGTTGCCGAAAGCGGCAATGAACGCTGTTGCGCCGGACGGCTCGACACGAATTGCCGCAACGCTGGTTGAGATGGCGAAAGCGCCGGGGGATATCCCGGCGCTCCTGCAACTCGGTTCTGATTCTCAGAAGGCGCTGAAAGCCTTACGCCGCGACCTCGGCCCGCTCTTTGGCGGCCTTTTTCTCGCGCTCGATCTTTGACATTTCCGTCGCCACGAGCTTCTCGTGAACATCGACCGCGGGACGCGCATTGGTGAGATCGATCTCCGGCGCCATCGGGCCTTCGGTCTTGATCTTGAACATATTCGGGATGCGGAACATTTTCAGCGGATTTTTGACCGCGTCCATGGCTGCTGTCGGCTCATAGCCGCAATGGGCCATGCAGTTCGAGCACTTCTCATATTTGCCGGTGCCGATCGATCAGAAGGGCACTTTCAAGATTGCGGTGCAAGCCATCAAGGCGGCGCAGGAAGCAGGCTTTCAGGTCAATGTGAACG
>CAMYNO010000056.1 GCA_947259815.1 uncultured Parvularculaceae bacterium | reverse complement strand
TCACGCCAGCTCTGGTGGGGCCACCGGAGCTGGCGTGAGATGCACCATGGCTGAATATTATTCATCCACTGGAAATAGGTCTTCTCCCAGTTTTCCGGCACGAACCTTGTCTTGCCGGACTTCACCGCCTCAATCGCCGGAACAGCCAGTTTTTTTGCGTCGGCATACCACTGGTCCGTAATCATCGGCTCGATGACGACGCCGGAACGGTCGCCAAAGGGCTGCATGATCTTTTTGTCCTCGACCTGGATCATCAATCCTTCCGCGTCGATATCGGCGACGACTTTCTTGCGCGCCTCGAACCGGTCGAGGCCGCGATAATCGTCGGGGACGAGGTTGATGCTGTCGACGTAATTGGCGTCAGGCGTTCCGCCCGCCTCGACCAGCGCCCTGGCCTTCGCCGCTTCCTCCGCATAGGGAGCGCCATCGTCGCGCATTTGCGCGCGCCAGTCCATCAACCGGTACATGGGAATATTGTTGCGGCGCGCGACCTCATAGTCGTTGAAATCATGGCCGCCGGTAATCTTCACCGCGCCAGAGCCAAAGTCCGGGTCCGGATAATCGTCGGTGATGATTGGGATAAGACGCCGATGCTCTTTCGGGCCCACCGGAATTTCGCAGAGCTTGCCGACAATCGGCGCATAGCGCTCATCGGATGGATGCACCGCCACCGCACCATCGCCAAGCATCGTCTCGGGGCGCGTCGTCGCGATGGAGATATAGTCGCGGGTCTCGGTGAGGACGACATTGCCGTCCTCGTCCTTCTCCACATATTCATAGGTTTCGCCGCCGGCGAGCGGATATTTGAAATGCCAGAAATGGCCGTCCTTTTCGATATTCTCGACTTCAAGATCGGAGATCGCCGTTTCGAATTTCGGGTCCCAGTTGACGAGGCGTTTGTCGCGATAAATGAGGCCCTCATTATAGAGATCGACAAAGACCTTCATCACCGCACGGACCATCTGATCGTCGGCCGAGCCGTCGGCGCCCATGGTAAAGCGCTCGCGCGACCAGTCACAGGTGGCGCCAAGGCGCTTTAGCTGGTTGATGATCTGGCCGCCGGATTCATGGCGCCATTTCCAGACCCGCTTGACGAAATCCTCCCGGCCCATATCGCGCCGGCCCGGCTCCTGGTTTTCCATGAGCTGGCGTTCGACCACCATCTGCGTGGCGATGCCGGCATGGTCCGTGCCCGGCTGCCAGAGGACAGAGCGCCCGCGCATGCGCTCGAACCGGCAGAGAACATCCTGCAGCGTGTTGTTGAGGGCATGGCCCATATGCAGCGAGCCGGTGACATTGGGCGGCGGGATGACGATGGTGAAAGGCTCGCCCTCGCCCGACGGCTGGAATGCGCCTGACGTCTCCCATTCTTCGTAAATCCGCTTTTCGGCTTCCGCGAAGTCGAAATTTTTCTCAAGCATTGCTTTTCCCGCACCTCAATCGAAGGGCGGGTTTATCGCCGCGCGCGGCAATCCTCAAGCCGCGCTTACCCCTCTTCGTCAAAGCGCGGCGTGAGGCCGGTATGCTGGGCGAGAAACGCCCACATATCGGCGTATTCCTCAATGATCTTGTCGGTCGGCTTGCCGGAGCCGTGGCCGGCGCGGGTCTCGATCCGGATGAGATGGGGCGCCTCGCCCACATCCGCCGCCTGCAGCGCCGCGGCGTATTTAAAGGAATGGCCCGGCACGACCCGGTCGTCGGTGTCGGCGGTGGTAATCAGGATCGCCGGATATTCCTTGCCGCCCTCGATGTTATGATAGGGCGAGTAGGCATAAAGCGTTTCAAAGTCGCGCTCATTGGCGGGATCGCCATAATCATCGACCCAGAACCGACCGGCGGTGAACTGGTTGAAGCGCAGCATGTCCATGACGCCGACAGCGGGGATCGCCGCGGCGAAGAGGTCCGGCCGCTGATTGACGACGGCCCCGACGAGAAGCCCGCCATTGGATCCGCCGAAGATCGCGAGCTGGTCGGTCGTCGTTACCCCTTGCGCAATCAGATGCTCGCCGGCGGCGATAAAGTCATCGAACACATTCTGCTTGTTCTGCAGCCGGCCGGCATTGTGCCACGCCTTGCCATATTCGCCGCCGCCGCGAAGATTGGCGACTGCATAGATCCCGCCCATATCGACCCAGCCAAGGCGCGTGATGGCAAAGCCCGGCGTCAGCGAAACATTGAACCCACCATAGCCGTAAAGCAGTGTCGGATGCGGCTTTGACATGTCGAGATCTTTGCGGCGGGTGATAAACATCGGCACGCGCGTTCCGTCTTTCGACTCGTAAAAGACCTGCTCAACCACATAGTCTTCCGGATTGAACGCCGTTTCAGCCTGTTTGTAGATGGACTGTTCACCGGTGGTCATATCGAAACGATAAATCGTATCCGGCCGGTTGAAGCTCTCAAATCCGTAGAACGTGATCTCGTCATCGGGCTCGCCGCCAAAACCGTAAGCGGAGCCAACGCCCGGAAGAGAAACAACACCTGTCGCCACGCCATCAAGATCGTAAAGCCGCACCACCGATTTCACATCTTCCATATATTCGGCGACGATTTTCCCGCCGACAATATTGACGCCGCTCAAGACCCCGTCCTGCTCAGGGATTATTTCTTCCCACTGGCCGCGCGCCACCGGGATAGCAACGAGCCGGCCTTTCTGCGCGCCATCGTCCGTACGGAAATAATGCTTGCCATTGGCGGTCGCGATGTAGCTGTAGTCGGAATGAAACCCCTCGACCAACGCGAATGGCTCGGCCTCAGGGGCCGTCAGGTCTATTGTGACGACTTCGTATTTCTCATCCGTTCCCTTCCAGACCGTAATGATCAGCGCGTCGCCGGTCGAAGAGACATTAGCACTAAAGCCGTGTTCGGGTTGATCGGGCCGCGCATAGATTTTTGCGTCGCCCCCCTGGTCGTCGCCTATGCGGTGGAAATAGACAGCCTGATTGACATTAAGGCTTTGAAATTCTTCGCCCTCATTGGGTTCCGGATAGCGCGAATAATAAAACCCCGATCCGTCCTTCGCCCAGCTCAGCCCGGAAAATTTCACCCATTGCAGCGCATCGCTCAAATCCGCACCAGTAGTAACGTCGATGACTTTGACATTACGCCAGTCCGAGCCGCCATCCTGTATCGTATAGGCGAGCAACCTTCCATCCGGGGACGGATAATATTCGCCAAGCGCAGTCGCCCCGTCTTCAGACCAGCCATTCGGGTCAAGCAGGACGCGCGGCTCGCCGTCGCCTTCCTGTACATAAAGAACATACTGGTTTTGCAAGCCGTCATTGCGACGAAAGAAGGTGAACTCGCCTTTGCGAACGGGCAGGATAAATTTATCATAGTCCCAGAACTTCGAAAGCTGCGCCTTGATGGCGTCGCGATGTTCAAGCCCGGCGAGATAGTCCGACGTCACCG
>CAMYNO010000055.1 GCA_947259815.1 uncultured Parvularculaceae bacterium | reverse complement strand
CGGTGAGCAAAGAACGTGCGCCCCAATATTGCCCCTCCCCTAAAGTGACGGGGGCAATTTCCGGCCTGTCCACATCTCTTATCTCGACCGCGCCTGCGCCAATCATGAATAAAGCGCCCGGCCGCTCGCCATCGGTTGCGATCAGCGATCCGGTCGGCGCTGTACGGGCTTTCAACAGCGCGAGAAGCGCGGCGATCTCTTCAGGGCTCAAGCTGGAAAAAATTGGCGCGCGCGCCGCCATGCCCCAGGTTACAATAAAATCCTGACGGCGAAATTCATCCATAAAGGCGGAAGCGATAATACCGATCGGCAGTGCAAAAAATCCGAGCCCGCAGATCATGACAATCCCGGCGATAAACTGTCCGAGCGGCGTTATTGGTGTCACATCGCCATAGCCGACAGTCGTCAGGGTCGCGATGGCCCACCACATGGCGGCCGGAACCGTTGCAAAGGCGCCATCGGGTCGGTCATGTTCCACCAGATAAAGCAACGACGCGGCGATAATCACCATACCAAGCAAAACGATCAACACGCCAAGCAACGCCGAGCGCTCTCTGGCGAGCACGCGCAGCATCGTATTAAACGCCGGTGAAAAACGCGCGAGCTTGAAAAACCGCAGGAGACGCAAAATACGCAAGACCCGGAGGTCGATCGCAAAAAGGAAACTGAAATAAAACGGCGCGATAGCCAGGAAATCGACGATCATCAGCGGGCTGCGCGCAAATTTCAGCCGCGCCCGGATTGGCCGAAGTCCGGTGAATGGCGGGTGTTCCGTACACACCCAGATACGAGCGCCATATTCAATGGTAAAAATGAGAATCGACGCAATATCGAACAATCGAAAAGCACTGGCATATTGGTCATGCACCGACGGAACGGTTTCAATTGTAAACGCAACCACATTGAGAATGATAAGCGTCGCCATACTCGCTTCAAACAAGCGGCTGGGCAGATCATGCGAATGCCCGGCTTCAAGGATGCGGTAGAGACGCGCCTTAAAAGTTCCTGCGGACGCGCGTTTTGGCGACGGAACAGATTCGTCCGGCCCGGATGTCGCATTGCTGGTCGTCGATTGCGTCACTCTTCAATCCTTCCGCGCACCATTATGCGCCGTGCGCACCAGCTCGGGCAACGGATGATTATGACGCCGACGCGGCAATCTCCGCTTCAATCGCCTTGATCGCCTCATCGGCGCGCGCGCCGTCAGGCCCGCCCGCCTGCGCCATATCCGGACGGCCGCCGCCGCCTTTACCGCCAACGGCGATGGCGCCGGCTTTGACGAGATTGACGGCCGATATGCGCTTGGCGAGGTCTTCGGTTACGCCAACAGCCAGCGCGGCCTTCCCGTCGTTCACACCGATATAGGCGGCGACGCCTTCTCCCAATTTCTTTTTCGCGGCGTCGACGAGCCCACGCAAATCCTTGGGCGCAACACCGTCAACAACCCTGCCGGCAAACTTAACACCGCCAACGTCACGCACCGGTTCGTCCGTTGCCCCGCCGCCGCCGCCAAGCGCCAGCGCCTTTTTGGCGTCGGCCAGTTCGCGCTCCAGTTTTTTACGCTCAGCGACCAGAGCCTCAATGCGCGCCGGCAACTCGTCCGGCGTCGTCTTGAGCGCATCAGCGGCGCGGCGCGCTGTCGCCGCCTGGCCATCGAGATACGCTCTCGCCGCTTCGCCGGTCGCAACCTCGATCCGGCGTACTCCGGCAGAGACAGCGCCTTCGGAAATAATTTTAAACAAAGCAATGTCGCCAAGCCGACGAACATGCGTTCCGCCACAAAGCTCAACCGAATACGGCTTGTCCGATCCGTCGAGAGCGCTTCCCATTGTCAGCACCCGGACATCATCATCGTATTTTTCGCCAAAGAGTGCGATCGCCCCCGACTTGACCGCATCGTCATAGGGCATGATCCGCGTTTCGACCGCGCCATTCTGGCGGATGACGGCATTCACCCGGCGTTCTATTTCTGCAGTTTCATCTGCTGTCAGCGCCTTCGGGTTGGTGAAATCAAACCGCATGCCGTCATCGGCAACGCGCGATCCCTTTTGCTGGACATGATCGCCCAGCACTTCGCGCAACGCCGCATGAGCGAGGTGCGTCACAGAATGGTTCGAACGAATGCGCGCGCGCCGCTCAACATCAATACGCAATCGAACAACGTCGCCCCGCTTGATCCCGCCGCCGGAAACTTTTCCGATATGGCCATGCAAAGCGCCAGCGCGTTTTTTCGTATCTTCAATGGTGATTTTCGCGCCTGTGTCGCTTTCGACAATGCCGGCGTCGCCGATCTGGCCGCCGCTCTCGGCATAAAACGGCGTTTGATTGACGATGATCTCAACCACCTCGCCGTCCGACGCCGTTTCGACAGCCTTCCCCTCCTTGACGATTGCCTGAATGACGCCTTCCGCCTCATCGTGGACATAACCAAGGAATTCGGTTGCGCCGTTTTTTTCACGAATATCGAACCACACCGACTCATCGGCCAAATCGCCGGAGCCCGCCCATGCCGCACGCGCCGCTTCGCGTTGCGCAGCCATCGCTTTATCAAAACCGTCAGTATCGACGCCCCGGCCTTCGCGGCGCAGCGCATCCTGCGTCAGATCGAGCGGAAATCCGTAGGTATCGTAAAGCTTGAATGCCGCCTCACCGGGCAGCTCGGCGCCTTGCGGGAGTTTCGCGGTTTCATCCTCAAGCAGCTTCAGGCCGCGTTCAAGGAGCGAACGAAATTTATCTTCCTCGGCCCGGAGCGTTTCAACGATCAGTGTTTGCGCGCGGGAAAGTTCCGGGAACGCCGCCCCCATCTCGTCAACCAATGTCGGCGCGAGACGCGCCAGCAACGGTTCACGCGCGCCAAGACCGTGGGCATAGCGCATGGCGCGCCGCATGATCCGGCGCAGAACATAGCCCCGCCCCTCGTTAGAGGGGGCAACCCCATCGGCAATAAGAAAGCTTGTGGCGCGCAATTGATCGGCAATGACGCGATGCGCCGGCGCATCCGCGCCTTCCGCCTTTCGGCCCGTCAAATCGACAGACGCCGCGATCAGGGTACGGAATAAATCGACATCGTAATTGTCATGCACGCCCTGCAGGACCGCCGCCACCCGCTCCAGGCCCATGCCCGTATCGATCGAGGGCTTTGGAAGCTCAACCTGTTCGCCGCCGGCATGTTTCTCGAATTGCATGAAGACGAGATTCCAGATTTCAACGAAACGATCGCCGTCTTCGTCCGGCGAGCCCGGCGGACCGCCCGGAATGTGGTCGCCATGGTCGTAAAATAT
>CAMYNO010000054.1 GCA_947259815.1 uncultured Parvularculaceae bacterium | reverse complement strand
GCTTTGCTCTCTTGCCCATCTCTCAGCTCCAATGTTGAAGCCGGATTATAACTCAACTGATGGACCACTTTTCAAATGGCAGACCACAGCGATGACGCCGATCAGCTAAGAATGCTGACGACGATTGGCATAGAGCCGAGTGATTGCTGGACGCTTCTCGTCGATACATTCTCGGTCAAATCTCTTCGCAACGAACGGCTGGATGGCGCAGATTATGACGTTCTAAAAATCCAGCCGTCGATTGTTTGGCGCGCAACAAAACGGTTTTCATTACAGGCAGGCGTCAGCAAAGAGATTACTGGACGCAACCTTGCGCTTGGCGCCACCTATTTTATCGGATTAAGGACTCGTTTCTAGATGCTGGATGAACTGACACACGCCACGCGCAACAGTAACTTGCTCGACAGTTTCGACGCTGAGGAGCGCGACCTCGCGATTAATGGATTGCGAAAAAAATCGCCAAAGCTTTCAGCCGCGAGAATATTATCGCCAACGCAACGCAATTCGCTCATACTCCTGGCAATTGGCTTAGCCGGAATTTCCATTGCTGCGCCGGCAACGACGTTCATTGCGTTGAATATTTTTTTCGCCGCTTACTTTCTGATCGCCATCGCCTATCGCATATTCTTGATGGCCGTCGGACGAAACGCGCAAATCGCCGGCAACTCACCGGCCATACCGAAAGCAAACTCAAGCCTGCCGGAAATAACCATTCTCGCGCCGCTTTATAAGGACGCTGCCTCACTGCATGGCTTGTCTGAAGCAATCGATGCGCTCGATTACCCCGAAGAAAAGAAGGATGTAAAACTGCTGCTGGAGGCGAACGATGCGGCGACGATTGCCGAGGCAAAACGCCTAAAGCTCAGTGACAGATACGATGTCATTATCGTTCCCAATGAGGGCCCGCGCACAAAGCCAAAGGCATGCAATTTCGGCTTGCTGCGCGCGCATGGCGAACTGATCGTCATTTACGACGCAGAAGATCAGCCGGAAAAAGATCAATTATTGAAGGCGGCTGACGCCTTTGCCGCTAACGATGGCGCCCTCGCCTGCGTTCAGGCGCGCCTCAGCTATTACAACATCCGGGAGAACTGGCTGACACGGTTATTCACGCTCGAATACGCCATGTGGTTTGACTGGCTCTTGCCGGCATTGCAAAAACTCAACGCACCGATTCCATTGGGCGGAACGTCAAACTTTTTCCGTACCGATATCTTACGTAAAGTCGGCGGATGGGATCCGTTCAATGTGACGGAAGACGCAGACCTTGGCCTGCGCCTCGCTAAGCTTGGCTATCGCGTAGAAATGCTGGATTCAACGACATTTGAAGAAGCGAATTGCGATCTTGGCAATTGGATCCGGCAACGCTCGCGGTGGATTAAAGGGCATCTCCAGACCTGGCTCGTTCACATGCGCGACCCGCGCCCCTTCATCACCAATAATGGATGGCATGGCCTGTTGTCGGTTCAGTTGTTTCTCGCCGGCAATGTCCTGAGCGCGTTGTTCAATCCGTTGTTGTGGGTAGTATTCCTTCTCGTCAATGTCTTCGGCGTTTTTTCGTTGAACGCCACAACGCCGGGCGCCTTACCTATATTCAACCTCTCTGTGCTGATTATCGGCAATCTGGCGTTTGCCGCATGCGCGGCCATAGCGCCGCTAAAGCGAGGCTGGCGGGATCTGTGCCTCTTCGGATTAACGGCGCCGGTTTATTGGATCCTGACATCAATAGCGGCGTACAAAGCCTTGTGGCAGATTTTCTATCGACCCTATTACTGGGAAAAAACAGATCATATGATCTCCACTATGGCGCCGCAGCGCGCGGTCAAGCTGTCGCCGCAGCTGGAGACGCAATAATTATTGCATCCCGGTGACGCGATCCTGTATGTCCCTCAACGATGCAACAGCGCCGAAAAATATGAGCGATCTTTCCGGCCGCCCCTATCGGTTGATGAATGGGCTCGGCAACAAATTCGTTATCCTTGATATTCGCGATCATCCGCTGAAGATTCGCGAAAGCGACGCCGCGCGAATCGCCGATCCGAAAACCGGCCCGGGCTGCGATCAGGTCATCACTATCGAAGACCGTGACGGACTGTTCATGGGCGTCTGGAACGCCGATGGCGGCGAGGTCGAAGCCTGCGGCAATGCTGCGCGCTGCGTCGCGCGTATCCTGATGGACGAATATGAACGCGACGATATTCAGTTTTCGACCGTTGTGGATACGCTTAGCGCCTGGCGGGTCGGCGAGGGTCGCATTGCGGTCGATATGGGCGAGCCGAAGTTTCACTGGCGCGATATTCCCCTTGCTGAGCAAATGGACGATACGCGGTTTATCGACGTCAAGCTCGGCCCCATCGACAATCCGGTTCTTTGGGGGCCGTCGGCGGTGAATGTCGGAAATCCGCATTGTGTTTTCTTCGTGCCTGACGCCGAAGCGCAGGAGCTTGACCGCTTCGGGCCGCTGATTGAAAACCATCCACTGTTTCCGGAACGGGCGAATGTTTCCGTTGCGCAAGTGACAAGCCGGCATGCTATTCGCCTGCGCGTTTGGGAGCGCGGCGTCGGCATCACAGAGGCTTGCGGAACCGCCGCGTGCGCGGCGCTTGTTTGTGCAAACCGCCGCCGCCTTACCGAACGCAAGGCTGTCGTGACCCTTGACGGGGGCGACCTTGCGATTGAATGGCGCGACGACAATCACATCATCATGACCGGGACAATTTCATTTGACGGCGAAGGCGTATTCGCCGAGGACTTTTAGCACGTGGCGAAGCTTTATTTTCAATACGCCGCAATGAACGCCGGCAAGTCGACCGCATTGTTACAGGCGTCATTCAACTACCGCGAAAGAGGGATGGAAACCGCGCTCTTTACCGCCGCCATCGACACGCGGCGCGCGGCCGGAACGATCGCTTCGCGCATAGGACTGGAAGCGGCGGCTTACCCGTTTTTTGAAGACACAAATCTCTATAATGAAATTGACCGTCTTCTTGGCGCGGAAAAAATTG
>CAMYNO010000053.1 GCA_947259815.1 uncultured Parvularculaceae bacterium | reverse complement strand
TGCGATTATCGCAACCGGTGAACGGCGTCTCTATGGAAATCTCATCCTGAAGAAGGGCGTCATCAGTCCAGAAAGCTGAGAGGAAGTTGAGCAACTCGCGTCAGCACAAATCTGATTTGCGTTTAAGGTAGATTACGACAGAATATCATACAATTTGAGCGCTGTATTACCAAGACACGCCACAGACGAAGAAATCAGCAGTCGGAATTTAACGCCGGCTCCGGACTAATTTTCTTGAGGTAGACCACACGCGGCTGAAATGTCTTCAAATGTGGCTACGTTTATTGGGCTGCGAATTCTGTACTAATAATAAAGATCCAAGAGTGCTTTGATTGATCGCATCGCTTGTTTTGACTCTGGTAGATCCGCCGCGAGAATGGGAAATGAATGGAACATGCCGTCGAAGACTTCGAGCGTCGAAGTGACGCCGGCGGCTTTGAGTTTCCGATGGAGACGTTCGCTGTCTGACAGCAGTACTTCTCTCGAGCCGCACTGGATCAAACTTGGCGGAAAAGCGTCGTCATAAGAAGCAAGCACGGGTGAGGCGTTGGGATCGTCGAAGGCGCCTGGCGCATAGGCCTCGGCGCAGTCGAGGAGTTCCGGCTCATATTGCAGGATAGGGTCGAGTCCTGCCATCGACCGCCGGCTTTCGCCGCGATCGCAGAGATCGGTCCACGGCGAAATCAAGGCGAGACAACACGGGCGAAGATTCTGGTGCAACAGGCGGTTGACTACGCTGAGAGCGAGCCCACCGCCGGCAGATTCGCCAATGATCCCAGCGCCCGAAAAACGTTGAAGAAGGTCGGCGAGGGCGGCTGTAGTCGCAGGGACGGTGTCGCGAAAGGTAAACTGGGGGGCCAGCGGATAGTTGATCGAAATCAGCGGGCGCGATAGCGCTGCAGCGAGCGGGATGGCGGCGAAGAGGCTCGAGCTTGCCGAATATGATGTATAGCCTCCGCCATGAATGTAGATTGCGGGCGCGGCATGCTGGCTGGACGTTTGGGGTGCAATCAGCAGCGCTTTCAATTGTCCCGCATGCATCTCGCATATGGTCGGCATATACGTTTGCCGGGCGTTTTCACAAGTCGGCGCTGTGCGTTCCTCAACCAATTCTTGAAAGTTGCGCCACGCTTCAACGGTGCCGTTGCGCGGAAGCTGCGGTCTCTCCGTAAAAGGCGGCAGGGACTGAATAAAGTGCTGCGCCTCTTTAGAAATTTGTGCGGTTTTGTCTGGGCTCTTCTGCATCGATCAGAAAATTCCGTATCAGGAGGAAGAAAATGTTTTCAGCGATCCAAAGGCGGGGGCGTCTTTCTCTACCCACTCCTCAAGTCTCGGTGTCAGCTCTCCACTTGCTCGATATCCTTGAGTCGGATTTCGGGCGTCGGACATGGAGGAAGAGGCGCGGACGGCGCGGCTTCATACCAGAACGCTGCTGCTGACCAGTCGTCCGATCGTTCAAACAGCTCATCCTTGTAAGCGTTTATGGTTTTTGCTTCGCCGGTTGGGCGATGGCCAATCTGTTGAATGGTAACGCGAATTGATTCCTCACAGGTGATCGGATCGGCGAAGTGCCAGCGATAAGCCGACACAACGCCTGTGTCTGCGTCGTCTTCCTTTTCCTTGTAATTGCATCCGTGATGCAGAAAGGCTTCGTTCTGAATGCCCCAGGCCTGTCCGAGATAATCCTCGGCGCCTGTTCCGGCGATGGTCGGAAAGTGTTCGTCGCCGTCGATATAGGCTTTCATTTCGCCTTCACCCCACCAAAGCGGATCCTTCGGCCTGATGCCAAGGACAGCGCCGAGAAACCGAATGCGCCCTTTGCGCTTGCTCATGATCTCAAAATCTTCGCCCGGCATGGTCTGGCATTCACGACGGAAGCAGGCATGGAGCCGGCCTACATCGTCAGGATGCTGATCGCCGAGGGTGTAAGTAACTTGGTAGAAAAGCGGAAGGCGCGAGCCCGACTGGTTGATGAATTCGATGCGGGCGCGTTTCACGAACGGCATCGGAGCCCAGAAGTTCATCGCTTTTGTCGATCCCACGGAATGGAAGATGCTTTGAAAACATCGCGCCTTGCCATGGGCGAAGCCAAAAAACTCACACAAGGGAACTTCAACACTCGGGTGGTCCTCGCCCTCCCAGTAGATTCGAATCAGCGAACCGCGAAGGTAGTGGGGTTTATCGTGAGTCGTCAGCCAGATATGGCGGATGGTTCCATTGCCGGAAATATCGGCGAGTTGCACCGTTTCGCCGTCATGGACATGGCGCACCGGGTCGCCTTTGCGTCCCTGGCCTAACGGGCTTGAAGCTTTTCCGCCGGCGCCGGGCGCGCCCTCCGGATTTTCAAATGAAATAGAGCGAGTGACGCGGCCTCTGGGCCAACTAAATGGCGTTGGATCAAATACCATAATTTACATTCCTAAAGTCTGTAGGCGCGGTGAATGTCCGCATGGTCGCCGAATTGCAGCGGCGTCGCGTTGGATGGGCGTTTCTCGATGATCGAACGGGCAAGCGCATCGTCAGGCAATGTCGAGACTTCAAAAAGTATGAGGTCGAGTGGAGTGTTGCCTGAGACTCGCAGTTCAAACGAAACAGCGCGCCCGCCGAATCCGTTGAAATAAGCGTGGCTTACATCCCCGGCCGCGAATCTTTCTTCGCCAATGAGCACGGTGTCATCGATGGAAAACTGCTTTGC
>CAMYNO010000052.1 GCA_947259815.1 uncultured Parvularculaceae bacterium | reverse complement strand
CGATGAGCTGGACGACCCGGGTGATCGGGGCAAACACAAAAACAACCCACCGCATGACCGGCGCAACCACCATGGCGAACCCGTCAGGGCGCGCAATCGCCGCCGACTTTGGCGTGACTTCCGAGAAGACCAGCACGAGAACCGTCATCGTTATCGTTGCAATGGCGTTGGCGAGACCGGTCGCGCCGAAGAGTGAGATGAATACGCTGGTCGCAATCGACGTTGCGAGAATATTGACGAGATTGTTGCCGAGTAGGATCGCGCCGATAAAGCGTACGCGGTCGCGGATCAGGAAATTGACGCGCCGGGCTCGTAAATCGCCATCGGTTTCAAGGCGGTGCATGCGGGCCTTCGAAACGGCGGTCAGCGCTGTTTCAGATCCGGAAAAGAATGCGGACAGAAAAAGCAGCAGCACGATAAAGCCAATAGGCGCTAAAAGCGCAGTGTCGAATTCATTCATGGGCCGTCAGACCGCTTGAAAATTCAAGCGATTTTCTCCTTTAGGAAGGCGTTGATATCGGCGCGGTCGGCGTCTTTTACAATCCGCGATTTGCCAATTGCATCAGCAAGTATAAGCGTGAGTTTTCCGCCGACGACTTTTTTATCCTGCATCATCAGTTCCACAAGCGCATCGGCGTCAAGCGTCGGGCCCGACGGCAGGTCGGCGATTTCCACAGGCAGTGATGCGGATTTCAGATGCGCTTTCAACCGGTCTGCATCAGAGGCGGCGGCAAGGCCCATCCGCACCGAATAGTCGAAGGCGAGGGCCATGCCGAGGGCGACCCCTTCTCCGTGCAGAACGTCAGACGAATATCCGTAGAGCGCCTCGAATGCATGGCCGAATGTGTGGCCGAGATTGAGCAGGGCGCGCTCGCCGCCCTCGCGTTCGTCGGCGGCGACGATTGCCGCCTTTGCTTCGCAGGATTTTTTCACGGCGTGCGCGCGCGCCGCCGCATCGCCGTTCATGATCGCGTCTATGTTGTTTTCAAGCCAGGCAAAAAACGGCTCATCGCTGATCGCGCCGTATTTTGCGACCTCGGCGTAGCCGGCGCGCAATTGGCGCGGCGCGAGCGTGTCGAGGGCGGAAATGTCGGCGATCACAATTGACGGTTGGTGAAAGGCGCCGATGAGATTTTTGCCTTCCGGCGCATTGATCGCGGTTTTACCGCCTACGGATGAATCGACCTGGGCGAGCAGTGTTGTCGGGATTTGTGCAAAGCGGCAGCCGCGCCGCAGGATCGACGCCGAAAAGCCAACAAGATCGCCAATTACGCCTCCGCCTAGCGCAATGATTAAATCGCCGCGCTCGACGCCCAGTTCGATCAGGCGGCGGGTCAGGCTTTCCAGTTGCGCAAAGCTTTTCGTCGCTTCGCCGGCGGGCAGGGTGATTGTTTCAAATGCGACGGCGCTTTTTTCCAGACCGTCTGCAAGGCGCGGCAATTGATGCTTCGCGACATTGTCGTCGGTTACAATGACGACTTCCGGTCGCGATAATAAGGGCGATAACAGCGCACCGGCGTCTTCCATCAGGCGCGGCCCAATGTGGATGTCATAGCTGCGTTCTGCGAGGTTCACGCGCACGGGATTAACTGGCGTCGACGTCGTCATCATGCGTCTCCGCTTTGTTCGTTCCCGGATGCGCGAAGAAACTCCGCAATCTTTTCAATGATAATTGCAACTGTCTGTTCATGCGGGCCGGGTTGGGAATCAATATGAATATCGGCGGTGGCGTAAAACGGCTCGCGCTCAGCAACGAGGCGCGCCATGGTCGCCGCCGGATCGCTTGTACGCAGCAAGGGGCGCGTATCGCGCCGTGTCGCGCGCTGGACCAATGTTTCGATATCGGCGCGCAGCCAGATCGAAACCGCCTTTGCCTTGATCTCAGCCCGGGTGTCAGGGTGAATGACCGCGCCGCCGCCGGTCGCAAGAACATGGGGCGGCCCTTCAAGCAATCGCTTTATCACCCGCGCTTCGCCGTCGCGAAAACTTTCCTCGCCATGGGCCTCGAACAGTTCCGCGACGGACATGCCCGCCGCCGCCTCGATTTCGGCGTCAGAGTCGAAAAAAGGCAGGTTGAGGGCCGGCGCAAGCCGCCGTCCGACGGTCGTCTTGCCGGTGCCCATCATCCCGACCAGAACGACGGGCATGGGGCAGCGAAATTCTGGATGTTTGCCGGATTGGCTCATGGGGGCTAGATGTAGGCGAGTGCGCGCCGGGGCGCTAGAGAGTGGACCGGCGCCGCGACGGATTGCGCCGGATCGCAGAGCGTAATATCGATCTGGTGTGATCGGTCGGGGGTTGTCGGGGGACAATCCAGACACGAGCGGTGAAAGAGCGGAGCGAACACATTGCGATTCGTCATTATTCTTGTTTTCATCATACTGGCGGTGCTGGCCGGGCTGTTTGTTTACGGCCAGATGCTTGAGCCGGATACGCGGACCATCACGCAGGAGGTGGAAAGTGCGAATTAGCGCCTTCAGGACGGCTCTTGCAACCGCGCTTGCGGCGGCGGCTACAGGCGGGGCGTCGGCCCAGATTGCAGCGCCCGAAGCGGTTGAAACGGCGACGCTGGCCCAGGATCCGTTTTCCACCGGCACATTGACGCCGGCGACCGGCGCGCTTCCGCCCAATCTCTGGCGCAATACCAAATCCAGCACGCTTGAGTTCTTGCTCGATAATATGCCGGCGCGGCCGCAAACGCCGGCGCTGGGCGAGGCGATGCGCCGAACCCTCTTGTCGCCCGGTTCCGCGCCCGATGGCGCCGGGGATGCGCTTGGCGGCAAAAAGCTTCTGGCGTTGGAAAGGCTCGCGATCTCT
>CAMYNO010000051.1 GCA_947259815.1 uncultured Parvularculaceae bacterium | reverse complement strand
GTAAAAGTGAAAAACTTTTTGATGGGGTGCACGACGCTTTTCGCTATGGGCGGGATTGCCCTCGCTCAGGACGAAGCCGAAGAGGACGCCATTGAACTGGCGCTATTGGCTGGCGCTGATTCGATCACCGTCTATGCAACGCGCAACCCGATCGAGGCGTTCGACTATCCCGGCGGCGTCACCGTAATCGACAAGGACGTGATCGACGATTTCAATCCATCGTCAATCGCTGACATTTTCAGTGCGATCCCGGGCTCCAATATTGGGGGCGGCCCACGCCGCAATGGCCAGACGCCGGATGTACGCGGCCTTTCCGGATCGGGCGTGCTGGTTGTCTTTGACGGCGCGCGGCAGAGTTTCCTGTCCGGCCATGACGGGCGCTTCTTTGTCGACCCCGATTTAATCCAGGCCGTTGAAGTGGTGCGCGGCCCGACATCTGCGCTTTACGGGTCGGGCGCTCTTGGCGGCGTTATCGCCATGCGCACGGTCACGGCAAACGACCTTCTTGAAGGTGATGAGCGCGCGAGCGTAAAAGTCGGCGGCGGTTTTCAAAGCGCCAATGACGAATGGCGCATCACAGGAACCGGCGCCTGGCGCAGTGAGGATCAACGTTTCGATGTCATCGGCAGCTTCACGCTGCGAAATTCCGACGACATTGATCTTGGCAGCGGCCTGACGCTTCCATCAGACGATGAAATTCTGTCTTCCCTCTTAAAAACAACCTTCAGGCCGACAAGCGATGTAACCCTTTCCGCATCCTGGATACGTTTTGACGGCGACAGTATCGACCCGAACAATCCGCAAGGGAACAATATCGCCAATCCGGGCAATGGCGAAGTCTTCAGGAATATCGACAGCAATACGCTGCAGGCCTCGGTAAATTACGCGCCGGCCGGTTCTGACCTGATCGACGCCAACCTCACTGGATATTACACCCGCAATACGGTCAACGAAGACGAAGTCGATTCTACCCGCCTCATCTCGCGCGAAGTCGAAACTATCGGCGTTTCCCTCGACAACCGATCGACATTCGCTTTCGGCGACAGCGCCGATCTAACCTTCACCTATGGCGGGGAATATTATCGCGACGAACAGATCGGCCTCGACAATACGACCGCCGACGGAACGCGGGGCGGCGTCCCCGACGCCACCGGGAAATTCTACGGCCTGTTTGCACAGGCTGAGCTGGCCCTTCAACGCCCCCTTGGCGCGCCGGGCGTTCTGACCATTATTCCCGGCATACGCTGGGACAAATTCGAAAACGATGCAGTCGGGGAAGCTGCAACAGACGACCAGGCAACGTCGCCGAAGGTTGGCGTCTCCTACAAGCCTGTTGAGGAACTAATCATTTTCGGCAACTGGGCGGAAGCGTTTCGCGCACCTTCATTCAACGAGATCTACGCCGACAATATTCACTTCGAGATCCCCAACCTTTCGGTTCCCGGTCCTTTTGGTCCCTTCGGACCGCCGGCATTTGTCACAAACTTTTTCATTCCCAATCCCGACCTCGTGCCGGAGGAGTCCCAGACCTGGGAAGTCGGCGCCGGCGTCGATTTAAGCAGCGTTTTCCTTGGCGGCGATTCCTTTACCGCAAAAGGCTCGTATTTTCAGTCGGATGTAACAAATCTCATCGACCTTGAGGTCAATATTCCGTTCACGTGCTTTTTAACCCCGGGGGAAGTCTTGCCTTTCTTCCCACCATGCGGATCGGGTGAGGCGTTCGGGAACTTCAGCCGGAATGTGAACGTCACCAATGCCGAGCTGGACGGCTTCGAGGCCGAGGTTTATTACGACTCTGACCTTTTTTATATGCGCGCAAATTTCTCGGCCATAAACGGCCGCGACGTTGATACCAACGATTTTGTCGGCATCCTCTCTCCAAACACGGTCTTTATTGATGCGGGCTTGAAATGGGCCGCCGCCGATATTCGTCTCGGCGGGCGCACGACAATCGCCGCAGACTTTAATGAGGTAAATATAGCGACCGATGCCCGCGACGGATACGCTGTTGGCGACATTTATCTCGTATGGCAGCCATCACGCGGCGCACTCGACGGACTGCGCATCGACCTCGGCGTCGATAACGTCACGGATACGGACTACGAGGTTGTCGCCGCCGGCGTCAGCGAAACAGGCAGGAACTTTAAAGCGGCGATCAGCTGGCGCCGCGGCTTTTAACCAAATGGGAGAGGAACAATGGAATCCGCTATGATCGTTGAACGCGGCGAGTGCAGAAATCTTGTTTCATGGCTGATTGGCCAGGAAAAGGTTCTGCGCCTATGGATAGACGAAATTGCGGCGGCGTCGACGGATGCGGATTTCATCCTCAAACTTGAAAGCCATCGAGCATGGCTTGCCGAAAGGATCGACGAACTCGCCGAGAGAGCGGCGTAAGCACTGGCGTGCTAAAATAGCTAATTGCGCCTATTAGCACGTTGCTGATTTATCCGTATCGGGAACAGCGCAAAGGTGCGCCCGCCAGGGTCGCCAGAACTACTGTTCCAGAGCCATAACGCCCATGATCGCGGGGCCGAGAATAACAGCGAACAGCACCGGCAGGAAGAAACCGATCATTGGCACGGTGAGCTTCGGCGGCAGCGCAGCAGCCTTGCGTTCTGCCTCCTGCATCCGCATCTGGCGGCTTTCATCCGCCATAACCCGTAGCGATTGGCCAAGCGGTGTTCCGTATTTTTCCGACTGGACGAGCGCTGTCGTCACGCCCTTCACCTGATCGAGACCGGTACGCTCAGTCAGGTTGACATAAGCCTGTTTGCGTTCCTGCAGATATGAAAGTTCCGCCGTCGTCAGGCCGAGTTCCTCGGCAAGTTCAGGGCAGTTCGGACCAATTTCTTCCGCAACCTTCTGGAACGCCGCTTCAATCGACATCCCTGACTCCACACAGATCAGCAAAAGATCGAGCGCATCAGGCCAGGAAAGCGCGATCTTGCCCTGTCGTTTCTTCACGGCGTTCGAGACGTAAATATTCGGCAGGTAGAAACCGGCAAAAAAACCGGCGAGACAAGCGAGCAAACGGCCAAAGCTGTCCCAATCAACACCTTCAAGAACATAGACGTAGATGCCGACGACAAACGCCACCACAAATGGCATGCCGAGACGTGCGGCCATAAAGGCGAACACGGGGCCCTGTCCACGGAAACCCGCCATCATCAATTTCTTTCGCGCGGATTCCGCATCGAAGATTTCAAGCAGCTTAAGGTTTTCAACAAGCTCTTTGACAACGCCTTCATTCGCCGTCGTGCGCAACCGACCGCTGGATTTTCGCGCGATCGCATCTCGTTGTTTCTGACGTAACGCCTCGCGATGCGTCGTCACGGATTTCATTCGCTCGGCAAGTTTATCCTTGACGAAAAACGGCTCCAGGACCGTGTAGATCGTTGCAATCGCGGCAAGCGATACAAGCACAGCGACCTGGAACGTGCGTTCTGTAGCGGCGTTGATAATTGCGTCCATGGTTTTTCGTTCCTAGACCTTGATCTGGACCATCTTCTTCATCACGAGAACGCCGGTTGTCATCCACAGACCGGCGCCGATGAGGATAAAATTGCCGGTTTTCGTTGCAAATAACGGCGTCAAATAATCCGGAGAGGCGAGCTTAACAGCGCCCATAACAAGAAACGGCAGGGCGCCAATAATCATGGCTGACGCCTTTGCTTCCGCGGAAAGCGCCTTGATCTTGCCTTCCATCAGCTTGCGGGAACGCAGGACGTTAGCGAGGTTCCCGAGTGCTTCGGCGAGGTTACCCCCGGTTTTCTGCTGGATCATCAAAACGATGCCGAAGAAGTTCACTTCCTGAAGCGGCATACGGTCAAACATGCGCGCAAGCGCTTGTTCGAGAGTCATACCAATGCGGATCCCTTCAGTAAGCTGATGGAACTCATCGCAAACCGGCTTCGGAGATTCCCGTGCAATGATTTTCAGGCATTCATTCACCGGCAAGCCTGATTTCACGCCGCGAACGATAATTTCAATGGCGTTAGAAAAATCGTTGAGGAATTTCTTCTGACGGCGTTTGCGCAAAAAGTTCACAACCCATCGCGGAAAACCCAACCCGCCAATCACAAAAAGCAGCCCCGTAACCCAGAGCTGTTGTCCGGAGACTAATCCTACGAGACCAAAGAGAACCGCCGCAATGACAGACCCTATGAAAAAATGTCGCGGCGTTGCACTCAAGCCCGCCTGTTCAAGTTGTTGAGCAAGCGAGACCTTTTTTTTCTTTTTAAGGTTTCTGGTCTGACTGTCGAGGTGATCCAGCGTTTCTGTAAGTTTTTTGCGGCGTTCTTTGTTCTGCGCTTCGCTCATCCCCGCGCCGCCGGTCACGCGCGCAACGCCGCGCGCGACGTTGAGCGAGTCCATGCGTTTTCTGGCTTTGTCTTTTTCAGTCGGCGCCAACAAAATAAACGCGAGCGCGCCGAAACAGACAATACCGAGTATAGCGACTATCAGAATTTGCTGGTCCATAAGTCCCTAGTCCGCAGCTGCATCCAGGGCCGTCGCCAAATCGGAATCGCGGCCATAATAACGCGCGCGATCCCAGAAAGCGGGTCTTGCGATCCCTGTCGATTTGTGGCGACCGACGATGCCGCCATTCTCGTCTTCACCGTCCATATCGTAGATGAACAGATCCTGGGTGATGATGGTGTCGCCCTCAGTGCCGAGGACTTCCGTTACATGCGTAATACGGCGTGAGCCGTCGCGAAGACGGGCCGCCTGGATGATGACATCAATGGAGCCAACGATCATCTCGCGGATCGTTC
>CAMYNO010000050.1 GCA_947259815.1 uncultured Parvularculaceae bacterium | reverse complement strand
TGCTGGAGGCGGGCGTGCTGGCGCCATGGCGTGACGGCGCCAATGATTGGGGGGAGGGCGCACTGTGCGATTTTGCCCCGGTCGCTCTCGACAAGGCGCTGAAGCGCGCACGCAAGGCCGAAGCCGCCATGGACCGGCGCGAACTTGCCGCGCGCCATCCCTTGCGTATCGCCCTTAAAAAACTGCGCTATTCCGCCCAGATGCTTGGCCCGCTTTTCCCACGCGAAAGTAGAAAGCCCTATATGGCAGTCGTCTCGCGCCTGCAGGAGGCGCTCGGCGCGGTGAACGACGCCGTTGTCGCCCAGCGCCTTGCGGAAGAGACCGCCGCCGCAGGACCGGAAGCAATGCGCGCCGCCGGCTTCATCGCCGGTTACAAGGCCGCCGAAGCGGAAGCCGCCGCCGCCGAGATTGACCGCGCATGGGAAATATTCGACAAGACGCCGCCCTTCTGGCGAGAAGAAAATGCTTGCGACACGGATTATCCCTTGCCTTGACGTAAAAGACGGCCGCGTCGTCAAAGGCGTCAATTTCGTCAACCTTCGCGACGCCGGCGATCCGGTCGCGGCGGCTGAAGCGTATGATCGTGCCCATGCGGATGAATTGTGTTTTCTTGACATATCCGCCAGCCATGAAGGACGCGGCGTTCTGCTGGACGTTGTCGGCGAAGTCGCCGAGCGCTGTTTCATGCCCCTGACTGTCGGCGGCGGCGTGCGCTCCACCGACGATTTCCGCAACCTGCTGCTCGCCGGCGCGGACAAGGTCGCCATCAACACAACGGCTGTAAAAAATCCCGATGTTATCAACGCCGCCGCGAACCGCTTTGGCGCCCAATGCGTTGTTGTCGCCATCGATGCAAAGCAAACGGGCGAGGGGCGCTGGGAGATATTCACCCATGGCGGGCGCGAGGCGACCGGCATTGAGGCGGTGTCTTTCGCCAGGGACGTGGTCGCACGGGGGGCGGGAGAAATTCTCCTGACCTCCATGGACCGCGACGGCACAAAATCCGGCTTTGACATCGCCCTGACCCGCGCCATTACCGAAGCCGTTTCCGTGCCCGTCATCGCATCAGGCGGCGCCGGCAATGCGGCCCATATGGTCGAGGCGGTAACCCAAGGGCGCGCCGACGCGGTTCTCGCGGCATCGATCTTCCACTTCGGCGAGGTGGCGATTGACGAGGTGCGCGCGGCCCTCGCCGACGCAGGCCACTCTGTGCGGCCCTTGCCCGGGGCAGCGCGCGAGGTTAAGGCGAGCCCATGACGCAATCCTCTCTCGGCGCGGCGCTTGACCGCTTGGCAGCAACCATCGACGCCCGCAAGGGCGCCGATCCAAAAAGTTCCTATACGGCGCAATTGCTGTCGAAGGGGCCGGCCCATTGCGCCCGCAAATTCGGCGAGGAAGCGATTGAAGCCATCATCGCGGCGACCGCCGGCGACAAAGACGAACTCGCCGCCGAGAGCGCCGACGTTCTCTATCACCTCCTCGTCGCCCTCGCCGCCGCCGGGGTATCGACCGATGAGGTCGCCGCAACCCTTGCCGCAAGAGAAGGAACGTCCGGGCTTGAGGAAAAGGCCGCCCGCAAGCGATAGCGCCAGTGGGAAGCCTCGAACTGTGCCGAAAATTGCAAATTTCGGGGCGCCATTCGACCGGTAATATTCGGCCTGCCCCCGCATCGCCGGCCCGGCGAACGCGCCGGTGAAAACATCGTTCAATACGCAACTCTTCATCGCGCCAAGCTTACGCCCGTGCGAACCGGCGCCTAAACTTATCGACCAAATGCGGGATTGAGGCGTGTTTTTACGGTCATGGTTGTATGGAGGCGCCGGCGTTCGCCTATGTAGAAACAGGACTCAGTTTCCGGCAGCCTTACGCCACAAGGCGTCTTCGCCCATCTCATCAATGAAAGCATCGTGGGCGGATTTTTCCGCCTCGGTCAAAAGGGAGGATAAAGGGCGCGGCCGCGTGCGGGTTTTGCGCTGCGCGGAACCTTGCTCGCCCTCTTCGTCGGCGCCATTTCGCCGACCGAAATTAAGCCCGGCCTGGGCGCCGCCGGTCAGCTCGATATAAACCTCGGCAAGAAGCCGGGAATCGAGCAAGGCGCCGTGACCGTCACGCTCACGCTCTTTGGTGTCGATGCCGAAGCGGGCGCAGAGCGCATCAAGGCTTGCCGGGGCGCCGGGATATTTGCGCCGCGCCAGCAACATCGTGTCGGTGATCTCATTTTCAAGGCGAGGCATTTTTGCCGCCTCAAGTTCCGCCTGAAGGAACGGCAGGTCGAAGGATATGCCGTTATGGGCGATCAGTTCCGCGCTCGCGACGAATTCAGCAAAGGCCGGCGCAACGCGCTCATCGGTGAAGACCGGCTTGTCGCTCAGGAACGCGGCGGAGAGACCGTGCACGCGAAACGCATCCTCCGGCATGTCGCGCTCGGGATTGACATAGGCGTGAAAATTGCGGCCGGTGATGGCGCCGTTGATAAGCTCAATCGCGCCGATCTCGACAATGCGATGCCCGCGTGAAAACTGGAACCCTGTCGTTTCAAGGTCGAATACGATCTGCCGCATGTTTATCGCCCACTTGCGCCCCGTCGCGCTTATTCGTCCGTAACCGGATAAAGCGTGTGCTTCACCATACCGGCGAGCCCCTTTACCGTGAAGGGCTTTTGAATGTAGCCCGCGCCGTCTATCTGGTCGAGTTGATCGCGCACCGCCGCCTCCGCATAGGCCGACATGAAAATCACCTTGGCCTTGAGCCCGAATTTCTCCCGCGCCTCGGCAACGAAAGTCGGCCCGTCCATCACATTCATCATCACATCGGACAGCACCAGATCGAAATCGACGCCCTCTTCTTCGATGATTTCAAGGGCGTCTTCGCCGTCTTCGGCCTCGGTAATTTCATAGCCGCAATCGCCCAGCGTCGCGAGGACGAAATTGCGCACAGAGTCTTCGTCTTCCACAACCAGAATGCGCCCGGCGCCGGTAAGGTCCGCCGGTTCGCGTCTGGGCGCTGACGGCGCCGAAGTTTCCTCTACCGGTTCGGCCTCATCATGGGCTGGCAGGTAGATCCGGAAGGTCGCGCCTTTACCCTCTTCGCTGTCGAGCGCAATGGCGCCGCCCATCTGGCGGATTACACCGTATACGGTGGAAAGGCCGAGACCGGTGCCGCGCCCGGATTCTTTCGTGGTGAAAAACGGATCGAAGATCTTCGCCTGGATATCGGCGGGAACCCCCGGCCCGGTGTCCGAAACCTCGATCAACACATGATCGGTTTCGCCCAGATTGGGCAGCTTCAGCGCCGGGATTTCTTCCGCCTCAATGCGCTGTGTACGGATTACGAGCTTTCCCCCGGCGGGCGCCATGGCGTCGCGGGCGTTGACGGCGAGGTTCATGATCGCGGTTTCAAGCTGGTACTTATCGACCTTGATGCGGGGGAGGGCGCGCCCGTTGACGAGGTCGAGCGCGACTTTCTCGCCGATCGAGCGGGTTAAAAAGCGCGAGAAATCCCGCAGCACTTCGGTAATCGACAGCACTTCGCGTTTCAGCGTCTGTTTACGCGAAAAGGCCAGCAACTGCTTTGTCGTATTCGCGGCGCGCTGGGCGTTTTCGCGGATCTGCACAAGTTCCTGATAGGACGGATCGCCGGCCGGATGCTTCAGCATCAGCCTTTCGCAATGGCCGAGCACAACCTGAAGGTAATTGTTGAAATCATGGGCGACCTTGGAGGCAAGCTCGCCAATGCCGCGCAGTTTCTGGTCCTGGGCGTAATCCTCTTCCATCAGTTTGCGGTCGGAAATATCGACGGAATAAAGCAGCGTCTTGCGCTGGCCGTAGGAGCCGCGACGGCGCTTCACCGGGCGCGGGTAAAGCGCGAAGGTGCGTTTTGCCGCCCCTTCGCCAACGCCAGCCTCGACACCCATGGGCGCAGCGCCCGCGCGCGGTTTGCGCCGCGCTTCCGCGGCAAGTTCGTCAAGCGTTTCCTGCGCGAAGATTTTGGAAAGCGGCGCGTTTTTCTTCTTCGCCGCAAAAACATCCGTGAACGCCTTATTGGCTTCGACAATGCGCCCGTCGCGATTCAGCTCGCCGTCTATGATGGCAATACCAAAGGGCGATTCCGATATATCGCCGGATAGGGCAACCTCTTCCGGGCCGTCGTCAACTTCTTCAAGTCTCAGTTCCACGCATACGAACCCCTCGCCGACGCCGCCGCGCCGAAAGGCGACAAGCTGCGCCTCTTCGGGATCGGCGCCGCGCCGGCGCACAGTCGCCGCGTTCTCGGCCCGGTCGACAGAGCAGAGCGCGCGGATCAGATCGCCGGTTTCGCCGAGCACTACATCGTCGATATGGCGCAGGGCGCCGCGCTCGGCCCCAAGCTGGTCGCGCATCGCCGCATTGGCCCAGGGGATCTGGCCCGATTTTTCCAGGGCGAACACCGGCGCCGGGAAATCCGCATAGGCCGATGCAAGCGCATCATGCTGGTCCTCTTCCACCGGCTGTTCGGCAAGGCGCCAGGAAACATAGTCGTCGGAGCCGCGGATCGGCCGTACACTGACTTCAAATCGGCGACGCACGCCGCCGCCTTTCAGGCCCATGATCTGATAGATGGTTTCCTCAGCCGCTTCCGCGCTTTTCGCCGCCTTGCACAAACGAAAAACCTTGGTCGCTTCCGCGCCCTGCTGTGCAAACAGCCGATCAATGCGCGGCGGAAGTCCGGCCGGCCCAACGACGCCGGCCTCTTTTGCCAGATCGAAATAAGCGCGGTTCGCATAGGTGACGACACCGTCGCAGCGGGTGACAAGGCGCGCATCCGCATCGGCGTCGAGCACGCGCTCGGCAAGTCCCAAGGCGCCAAGAATGTCCGCGCCGGCAAGCTCGGCGGCTTCCTCTGCGCTTTTGCCGCCCGCGCGCTGCAGCATGGCGCCGGCAAGCAACATCGGCGAGAACATGCGCGCGGCGGCGGCCGCGACAAACAACGCCACCAACAGCGCAACGCCGGCAGCGATGAGGAGCCCCGGCCCGCCCGTATCGCGCGCGGTGAAAACAACATATCCGACCGTCACAAGCCCGGCGCAGAGGAACCCCCAGAGCAGCCAGAACGACGCGACATTATTCGACTTTCGCTCGACCTCCGGGGGGACACGCTCGGCCACCCGCGCCGCCGCGGCGGCGTCCATCATCTTGACGATTTCATCCGGGGTCGGCGGGCGCGGCGCGGCATCGGACGGGTCGTCATCGCCGGTCGCCTTTGCAGGCTCAGGCTCAACGGGCTTATCCTTGCCGCGGGCGAAAGGATTAAGGTCAGGCTTTTTCGCGGCGGCGTCCTTCATCTCCTCGCGCAAGGCGCGGAGAACTTCTTCAGCCTCCTTGTCGGCGGCGTTTCGGGCGGCGTCCGTTGGCGTCACGGTAAAATCTCGCGAAAACAAAGTGATTCGGGCCGACGACTATGAATCGGTTCGCCCGGCGAAACCACCGGTTAAAGGCCGGCGCCCGGGTTAGTTTTCCGCAAGAATGAGAGCGACGATTTGCGCAACGGCGCTTGCTTGACCGACCAGGCCGGGAATGCGCTAGTTGCAGCCGTGACACAGGCCCGGATCATACGACTGACACGAAAGCTGGCGCTTATCCTGGCGCTGGCGGCGCATCTTGTCGGGCCGACCGCGGCAAACGCCGCTTCCGGCTTCGATCCCGCCTCGGCCATCTGCGCACCATCGGGGAAGGTCTCCGCCGAGGCTGAAGCCGCCATTCAGGAATTGCTGCGGCTTGCCGGCGTGGAAGAAGAAGAAAACGCGCCCGCCGACGGTAGCCATTGCGGCGCCTGTGTGATGATGTGCGGCGCGCTTGCGGCCCAGCCTGAAATTTCGCTTATTCAAAACGCCGTCAAGGAACGGCGCATCGCGTTCGCCGCCCTGCGCCAGACGGTCCCTTCCGTACACGGACCGCCGCTTGGCCTGCGGGCGCCGCCGGCCTGACTCAACAAAGTCTGAGAATGCCTGAACAGCGCCGGGGCGCAAGCCCGCTGGCGCGGCCTTTTTGTTGAGAGAATTTCCCGTGAATTATAAAACCACCGCGCCCGCAGCGGCGCTATACGCTGCAATGTGCCTTGCCGTCCCGATTTCATCCGCACACGCCCATGACGGCGACGGCGGAAAGGTCACCTATGCCTCTGACCACGCCCCCATCGGCGTCATGGGCGACCACCGCCACAAAAAGGGCGAGGTCATGATCTCCTACCGCTTCGGCTTCATGGACATGGAAGGGAGCCGCGACGGCACGGACCGACTGACGCCGGAAGAGATTGCGACGACCACGCCCAACCCCTTCGGCATGCCGCCGACGCTTCGTGTCGTTCCCACCGACATGACCATGAAGATGCATATGGCCGGCGTCATGTACGGCCTTACCGACCGCGTCACGCTGATGGCCATGGGCATGTATATGACGAAGGAGATGGACCACATCACCTTTCAGGGCCCGGCCGGCGCGACGCAACTGGGCGGCTTCACCACAAAGACCGCCGGCTTTGGCGACACCACCGTCTCCGCGATTATCGGACTTGATGACGGATCGTATGAGCACCGGCAGATCAACCTGACGCTGGGCTTTTCATTGCCGACCGGTTCGATCGGCGAGCGCGACCAGATCCTGACGCCGATGGGAACGACGCCGAGTCCGCGCCTTCCCTATCCGATGCAGCTTGGCTCCGGCACGTTCGATTTCAAACCGGCGGCGACGGCGCGCACGCGCATGGGCGATCTCAGCATTGGCGGCCAGCTCTCCGCAAATGTACGTCTCGGCGACAACAAGGCCGGCTATACGCTTGGCGACAAATATGAAGCGACCGCATGGGCCGCCTATGAAGTTCGCCCATGGATTTCATTGTCGGCAAGGATCAAAGGCGCAACGGCCGGCCGGATCGAGGGCGCCGACCCGCTGATCGCCGCGCCGGTGCAAACGGCCGATCCCGCCAATCAGGGCGGCGACGTGATCGAGGCGCTGTTCGGGGTCAATCTCGCCGGCAGCAAAGGCTGGGTCAAAGGACACCGCCTCGCCATCGAGGTGGGCAAGCCGCTATACCGCAATCTCAACGGCCCGCAGCTTGAGACCGACCTCACCCTGACCGTCGGCTGGCAGAAAGCGTTCTGACGCGTCAGGCCGCATCCGTTTCAATTGGCATTATGTTGCGCGGCGGTTTCATCGTCGCGCAATCATAATTGGTTTGCAGATTCAGCCAGAATTGCGGCGAGGTCTTAAAAGCAGTCGCAAGGCGGATCGCAGTATCCGGCGTCATCGCAACACTTTCTTTCACGAGGCGTTCGATGCGCGTGCGCGGCACGCCAATATGCGCCGCAAGCTGGCCAGCCGACCAGCCAAGCGGCGCCAGATATTCATCGCGAAGAATGCGCCCCGGATGCACCGCAAATTTCAATTTACTCATAACAACGTCTCCTAGTGATAGTCGCAAATTTCGACATTCTCTGCGCCGCCCGCCCGCCAAATAAAACATATCCGCCATTGGCCGTTTATGTGGATCGAGTGTTGTCCTTTCCGGTCGCCCTTCAACGCCGCCAATCGATTCCCCGGCGGTGAGCGCAGATCGGCAAGCGTCGTCGCCGCATCAAGGATCGCCAACTTGTTTTGCGCAGCAGCGACAAGATTGGTCGGAAATCCCTTGGCCCGGCGGCCTTCCGCAATAGCTTCCGCGACGCCCTTTTTAATGACCGGATCACGCCGTGTATGTATCACATTGTGATACAATGTCAAGAGCGTGGTATCACCCCATGATACATGGCAGATCAGCCGAAAGCTAATTCAGCGGCCTTGCCTTTTGCGCCTTTGTCATGATGAAGCCGATGATCCGGGCGACGGCTTCATAATGGTCGAGGGGGATTTCCTCATCCACCTCGACCGAGGCGAAAAGCGCGCGCGCAAGCGGCGGGTTCTGCACAATCGGAACATTATGTTCTTCCGCCGCGGCGCGCATACGCAAGGCAAGATCGTCAACGCCTTTCGCCAGGCACATCGGCGCTTCCTCCGACCCCAATTCATAACCGAGCGCCACGGCGAAGTGCGTCGGGTTCATAATCAGCACGGACGCATCCTTGACGGCGGCCAGCATCCGCTTGCGCATCCGGCCTTCGCGAAGCTGACGCAGGCGACCCTTGATCTGCGGGTCGCCGTCGGTTTCTTTCAGTTCACGGCGCACTTCATCCTTGGTCATGCGCAGCCGCTTTTTCCAGCTCTCTCGCTGAAAGGCGTAGTCGAGGGCGGCGATGACGGCCATCGCCACGACCGCTAGGCCGACCAGCTTGAGGATCAGCCGTTTCATCAGCTCAAGGAGCATTCCTGCGTCGGCCGACATGGCCTCAAGCAGGAGGCCGCGTTCCGGCCAGAGGGCAACGAACAGGAGCGCGCCGACAATAATCAGCTTGCCGACGCCCTTGGCGAAGTTGAAGAGCCCGGACGGCCCGAAAATCCGCTTGGCGCCGGAGATCGGCGAAATCTTTGAAAGTTCCGGCTTGATGCGGCTGGCGGTGAATACCGGGCGCGCCTGCCCCGCATTGGCGAGGATGGCGACGGCGAACACCAGAAATCCGACAAGCCCCAGCGCGGCCCCGAGCCGCCAGGCAAGCCCCGACCACAAGGACCGAAGCGATGCGCCGTCTGTGGCGAAGGCATGGGGGTGGTCGAGAAAAAGCGCGCCGGTCTCCGCCACGCTGCGCGCCGCCGGCCCGGAGAAGAGCGCCAGCGCCAGTGCGCCGGCGGCGAGCATGATCGCGGCAATCGCCTCCTGGCTTTTCGGCGCGTCGCCTTTTTTGCGCGCCTCTTCAAGCCGCTTTGGCGTTGGATCTTCGGTGCGCTGTGAATTGTCCTGCTGCTCTGCCATGGCGTTACTTCAGGAACAGCGCCAGATGCGCTTCGAAGCGCTCAAGAAACGCCGTCATGATGAGCCCGGTCGTCAGCATAAGGAGCGTAATGCCGAGCACGAGGTTGGCCGGCATCAGCATGAAAAAGACCTGCGCCTGCGGCATCAGCCGATTAAGAACGCCGGCGCCCACATAAAAGACAACGCCAAACAAGACGAATGGCGCGGCAAGGCGTAACCCCAGCGAGAAGCTTTGCGAT
This sequence comes from uncultured Parvularculaceae bacterium, assembly GCA_947259815.1. Classification (GTDB taxonomy): domain Bacteria; phylum Pseudomonadota; class Alphaproteobacteria; order Caulobacterales; family Parvularculaceae; genus Hyphococcus. The sequence goes on along the minus strand of CAMYNO010000050.1, from coordinate 3,934 downwards.
AGCGTGTCGACCATCACGCCCGACATGTCGCCAAGGTCCGGCAAAACGCCGGGGCGCATCAGCACATAGGAATCGGCGAGCGCCGCCAGCAACAGATGATGGAGATCGGTGGCGAAAATCATCGTCGTTCCCAGCACCGCCAGAAAGCCGCCGACGATGGCGCCCTGCAATTCCTGCGTCGGGTCGAAAATCTGTGCGAGCGACAAGCCCATCTGAAAGGCGATGATCTGTCCCGCCACGTTGAGCGCGGCCATGACAATCCGCGCGGCGAGCCCCAGGAATGCGCCGACCAGCGCTTCCCCGAGGATGAGTGCGCTCACCGCCCATGGGGCGCCGCTTTTCGCCCAGTCGGGAAAATACGACGCCGCGACCGGCGCCATGGCGGCCGTCACAGCAAGCGCGGCGGCGAGCCGGATGCGCGGGGACAGCGTGAAGTCGCCAAAGGCGGGCGCCGTCATGAAGAGCGCGCCGACGCGTACAAACACCGCGAAGAGAACGAATGTATCGACGGGGAGGGAGGCGAGCGAGACGGTCATTTTTTCATCTCCGCGCATCGTCCTTCGTGACGAAATTTCTCCTCGGGATGAAGCGCTTGCATGGCGCGCCTATCCGGCGCCGACGCCGCCAGCGGCGATACGTGCGTAAAGCTCAACCGCGAAGCGCCCGAGCGCGCCGCCCATGAAAGGAAGGCAAAGGGCGATCACGATAAACATGACAACAATACGCGGTACAAAGACGAGCGTTAGCTCCTGCACCTGCGTCAACGCCTGAAGCAGCGCGATCGAGAGACCGACGGCCAGACCCGCAAGCATGGCGGGGCCCGCGACCAGCAGCGTCACCCAAAAAGCTTCCCGTGCGATTTCCAGTATCTCAGCGCCCATTGCCCGGTTCCATAGCCCCAGTTTCTTGCTGGGCACATTTTGCCGGGCATGTGGTTAAGGCGAGGTGTGCGAGGCGTTAAGGGAGCGTTAAAGTCGCCCTAATGCGCGGTCGGCACATCACTTATTTCCGCCAGGACCTCGCCGCCGCAACGCACAAGGATCATGCGATAAGCATCGAAAGCCGCTTTATCCTGATAGGCAACGTCCATTGTCGTGACGACCTGCGTGACGATGCCGTCCGGCGCGGTGAAATCGAGATGCATATGCTGGCCCGGCGGCAGGGCGCGATCGGCAACGCCGAGCCGCCAGGCATAGTCATAGCCCGGCGTCGGCAGATCGACCGTGCCGCGAATATGTAAGGTTGGGGCATCCGGGCCCGGCTGCGCATCGACCCAGGCGGTCCAGTCGCGGCTGTCAATGACCGGGCAGCCGCCTGCCGGTTTCGGCGCTGCGATCCCCTGTCCGGGGGCGCCGGCATCATCGGCGCTACAGGCGGCGGCTAGTGAAGACGCAACGAGGAACAGCATACGCATGGGCGACCTCCTCCGGTTGAGAAAAAAACCCTAGCACGAATGACGCGGCGGCGGGAAACGGCCAGAGAGCGTTTCCCGGTGAAGTGAAAACCGGTTCACCGTCCGGAAACGCGATAAAACAAAAACTTAGGGCCGTTCGTTGATAGCGCCTAAAGATGGGCTGCCCTAAATCGGCATCCGCAGGATGTCCTGATAGGCCTCGATCACCCGGTTGCGCACGGCAATCGCCGTTTCTAGGGTGACTTCGGCGGCGGAGACGGCGGTGACGACATCAACCAGCGACGCCTGCCCGGCGGCGACCTGCGCCGCGGCGGTCTCGCCGGCTTTCAGCGACTGTTCCGCGCCGGAGATTGCATCCTGCACAAGGGCGCCGAAATCCGGGCGCGCCACGTCAGGCGTTTGCTCCGCACGCGGCGCATCGGATGCGGCCCGTGCAATCTCGGCGTAGATTTCCGCCGCGCGAATGGAATCGATGCTCATCAGCCTACTCCAGTATCCGCAAGGTGGAGGCCGACATGGAGCGCATCGTATCGAGCGCGCCGAGACCGGCCTCATAGGATCGCTGCGCCTCGCGCAGATCCATCATCTCCACCAGCGGGTTCACATTGGGAAGCGCGATATAGCCGCTTTCATCCGCTGACGGATGGTTCGGATCAAAGCGCAGGGAAAACTCCGACGGGTCGAGCGCAACGCGGGTCATCTTGACCAGCTCCGCGTCAAGTTCGTGATCGAGATAGCTTGAAAATACCGGCACCTGACGGCGATAGGGGTCAAGCCCCGGCGCCTCAGCCGTGGAATTGGCGTTGGCGATGTTCTCCGCCGTCACGCGGATACGGGCCGACTGGGCGCGAAGCCCCGACGCCGCGATCTGCATGGCTGTATTGATATCGTCCATGATCTCCCGTCCCTTACTGGCCGCGCGCCGCAAGGCGCAACATGGAAAGCCCCTTGCGATAAAGACTTGCGGCAAGCGCATAGTCCTGCCGGGTTTCGGAAAGCTTCATCGCCTGCGTCTCCAGACTGACCTGATTGCCGGTGAGCGAGGCCTCGCCATCGGGGGCGGCGACAGACCGGAATTGCGTCTGGCCGGCGGGGCCGGGCGCTGAAATATGTTTCGGATCGGATACGCGAAGGGCGGCGGTGCGCGCCATCGCGCCAAAGCTTGGCTTTTCAAGGTCGCGCGCGGCATAATCCGGCGTGTCGGCATTGGCGATGTTTTCCGCAACCACGGCGGCGCGGGCGCCCAGAAAATCAAGGCGCTGCGCCAGGCCGGCCAGAAGCGGTATGCGTGATAAATCCATGATATGACCTTTTCGCCGGGTGATTTTCGCGCTTTATGGTTAAACAGGCGTTATAAAATACTTTGTTAACAATTCTTTATACGGAGTAAGAAATGGCCAAGAAACTGGGCCTCGCCCTCAGCTCCGGCGCGGCGCGCGGCTGGGCCCATGTGGGCGTGTTGCGAGGACTGGACGAACTGGGGGTCAAGCCCGACATTATTGCCGGCTGTTCGGTCGGCGCGCTGGTCGGCGGCGCCCATCTCATCGGCGCGCTTGACGATCTTGAGCGCTGGGCGCGCTCGCTGACGCCGCTTTCAGCGCTCGACAGTTTTTCCTTCAAGGTCCAGCGCGGCGGGCTGATCGACGTCGGGCCGGCGTTCAAGGCGTTTGAGAAATATGACCGACTGATCGAAGACCTGCCGATAAAATTCGGCGCGGTCGCCACCGATCTCGCCACCGGCGCCGAAGTCATCATGACGAAAGGCTCCGTGCTTGAGGCGGCGCGGGCGTCGAGCGCGATACCGGTCGTCTTTCACGCCGTGCGCCGGGACCATCGATGGCTGGTCGACGGCGCGCTGACCAATCCGACCCCCGTCACCCTCGCCCGGGCGCTTGGCGCGGAAACCGTCATCAGCGTCGACGTCAACGCTGCGCCAAAAACCCTCGACCGGTTCGAGGAAAAACCGGGCCTGCCCACCATCGTTGAACCGGCGCCGCCGGCCGAACCGGGCGCCGTTGGCGCGGTCACCAAGCTGATCGACGACACCCAGACCGCGATCAAGCGGCAATTCGACCTCGCCAAGGCGCGCGCCGCCGCTGCGCCACACCTGTTTGAGACAGCGCTTGCGGCCGCCGATATTTTTCAGATGCATCTCGCCCATGCCCGCACGGTCATCGACAAGCCGGACATCGCCCTGCGGCCCAATATGCGCGACGCCCTGCCCAACGCATTCGACCGGGCGGACGAATTCATTGAGGAGGGGCGCAACAGTATCCTCAGCGCCGCCGAGGAAATAAAAGCGTTAGTCGACCGGTCCGGGGCAAACGCATAGCCGAAATAAGGGCGCTCAAGAACGGTCTTCCCCATAGACGCTAGCACTGTTGTGTTGCGGTGCAGCCTTCGCGGTTCTTGCGGTCGAGATCGTCATAAGCGTCGCGGGCGGCCCTGGCTTCGGCTTCCCACTCTTCGGCGGTCTGGCATTTTTTGCGGATAAAGTCGACCGGCTCGAATTTCTCCCGC
>CAMYNO010000049.1 GCA_947259815.1 uncultured Parvularculaceae bacterium | reverse complement strand
TCATCTGCCAGATGATCCGGGTCATCTCGTCCCCGTCCATTTCTACGACGGGGTTCTCGACTTTGATTTTAGACATGAAGGTAAGCTTCCTATTTTATCTGCGGCATATGCGGTGCGGCGCACGCGGGGGGCGCGCCCGGTGGATGGATAGATTGCTCGCGGCTATAGCATCGGGCGCACGTCGGTCAAAGGGGCCTGCGGGGCGAACTTTCAGAGAAAGGGGCGCAATGCGCGTCAGCAGATCACAAGCTGGAGAATCACTGGGGCCCGCCCCGATTTTTGTGCTGGACGCCCCTCAAATGGGCGAAAATATCGGCGCGACCGCGAGGGCCATGCTGAATTTCGGCGTGTCTGCGCTGCGTCTCGTCAAGCCGCGCGATGGATGGCCTAACCCGAAAGCGGCGGCGATGGCGTCCGGCGCCAGCATCGTCATAGACCGTACGGAAGTCTTCCCTTCGCTGGATGGCGCAATAAAGGATTGTTCCTTTGTGGTTGCCACTACCGCACGACGGCGGGAGTTATCACTGCCGGTTCTGACGCCGGGACAGGCGGCGACGGCGCTGCGCGACCGGATTGGGCGCGGAGAGCGCTGCGCGGTGCTCTTTGGCGGTGAGCGAAACGGTCTCGCCACGGACGATGTCGCTCGCGCAGATGCGATATTATCTATTCCGGTCAATCCGGCATTTGCATCGATCAATCTCTCGCAGGCTGCTTTGCTCGTTGCTTATGAGTGGGCGCAAACCGGTAATCTTGTTGCCTCTGCCGCCGGCGATGCCTTAGCTGAAGAAAGGCCGGCCGTGCGCGATGATGTAACGCGGCTATACGAGCATCTTGAACATACGCTCGATAGCGTCGGGTATTTCGTCCCGCCGGAGATGCGAGGCCAGATGGCGCGGACGTTGCGCGTTGCACTGACCCGCGCCGGTTTCACTCAAAGCGAAGTCAGAACGTTACGCGGCGTTGTAAAGGCGCTCGATAAAAAGGAGCCGGCCTCATGACGGACGGTGTAAAAAAGATCGAGCATGCTGAAGCGCTCAGCGGCCATCGTTTCCAATATTATGATTTCGCCATGGCGGCGTTCGTCGCCATCCTGATTTGCTCAAACCTCATTGGCGCGGCGAAGCTCGTCCAATTCTTCGAACCGGTGCGCGTCGGGCCGTTGGAATTTGGCGTATTCGGCGCCGGTATTTTGTTTTTCCCCCTTTCCTATGTTCTTGGCGACGTACTGACTGAAGTTTATGGCTATGCGCGGGCGCGCCGCGTCGTCTGGGCGGGTTTTGCCGCGGTTCTGTTCATGGCGTTCATGTCATGGGTGGTTGTCGCCATGCCGCCGGCGCCGGGCTGGGGCGGACAGGACGCCTATAAGGAGGTCTTCGGCCTGACGCCCCGGATCGTGCTGGCGTCAATCGTCGCTTTTTGGGCCGGTGAACTTTCCAACGCCTATGTCATGGCGCGGATGAAAGTGTGGTCGGGGGGTAAGCACCTTTACCAACGCACGATTGGCTCGACAGTGGTCGGGCAGGGGGTCGACAGCCTTCTGTTCTATCCGATCGCGTTTTTAGGGATCTGGAGCGTCAGTCAGGTGATAACGGTGCTCATCACCAATTACCTGCTGAAAGTGCTGTGGGAGGCGCTGTTAACGCCGGTGACCTATCGGGTCGTCGCCACCATGAAGCGGGCCGAGGGCGTCGATGTTTATGACGCGGAGACAGACTTTACGCCGTTCTCCACCCGGTCCTAGAGCCGGCAGCCAATTGACTTCGCTGCGTTGCAAGCTTATACGCCGCGCCCTTACGACGGATGGCGCGTGGACCGCCGTTGCAATTGCGCCGGGGATAGGCCCCGGAGCCGGGCCGCGCCGATAGTGAGGAACGATGTCAAAACGTGACAGCGTCAAGCACAAGCTTGACCGCCGGGTCGGCGAGAATGTCTGGGGCCGACCGAAATCTCCCATCAACAAGCGCGACTATGGCCCCGGTATGCACGGCCAGCGCCGCAAAGGTAAGCCTTCCGACTTTGGCTTGCAGCTGATGGCGAAGCAAAAACTCAAAGGGTATTACGGCAATATCACCGAAAAACAGTTTTCGCGGATCTATGACGTTGCCTCAAAGCGCAAGGGGAACACGGCTGAGAACCTGATCGGGATTCTTGAAAGCCGCCTCGATGCTATTGTTTATCGGGCTAAATTTGTGCCCACCGTGTTTGCCGCCCGGCAATTCGTCAACCACGGTCATGTCATGGTGAATGGCGTTCGCACGAACATTCCCTCCATGCGTCTGCGCCCCGGCGATGTCGTAGAAATCAAGGACAAGTCCAAAAATATGGCGCTTGTGCTGGAAGCATTACAGAGCGCTGAACGCGATATCCCGGAATATGTGGACGTCGACCCGAAGAAGATGGCCGCAACCTATGTTCGGGTGCCGGAATTCGCTGAGGTGCCCTATCCGTGCACCATGGAGCCGAACCTGGTCGTCGAATTCTACTCGTCGTAATCGGCGTAAAATAACAATTTCAAAGGCCGCTCCCTGTGGGCGGCCTTTTTTGTTGCGCATACGCCCCGCCAGCCGGTCATCGCCGTTGAACCGTGATAAATAGGCAACGATTGCGCTTTTTGGGCCAGTCCTGGCCAGAATAGCAGCCTCTTCATTGATGGGCCGTCGAGTTGGTTTGTCCAAAGACCACGGACATCCGGCGCGAGGTTAATCGCGTCGACAATGAAGGGGCATAATGTGACTGATGATAAACGATTCCGCACGTCTATATTTCTGACTACAGCGTCTGTTCTTGCATTGGGCGTTTCCACGCCGGTTTTTGCACAGGACGATGTCGATGAAGCCGTTGAGGACGATGATGTAATCGTCGTAACGGGCTCGCGCATCGCGAAACCGGATTATGCATTCTCCAACCCTGTCGTTTCTGTTGATGCTGAGGCGATAGGCTATTCCGGCCAAACAAATCTCACTGATCTGCTACAGGAAATTCCTGCGCTCACCAGTTCTAGCAACACTTTTGTCGAATCCGGTTCCAATGAGACCATCGGCGGCGCTGGCGTTAACGTGCTCGATTTGCGCGGCCTTGGCACGGACCGCACTCTTGTTCTCATCGATGGCCGGCGTCATGTGGCTGCTCGGCCGGGATCTGCATCGGTCGATACAAACACCATCCCGATCGACCTGATTGAGCGTATCGATATAACGACTGGCGGCGCATCGGCGGTTTACGGTGCGGACGGTGTTACAGGCGTTGTAAACTTCATCCTGAAACGCGACTTCGAAGGCATATCGATCCGTGGGCAGGCGGGCTTGACGGCCGATGAAGGCGACGCCGATCAACAGCAGATATCAATTGTTGTGGGACAG
>CAMYNO010000048.1 GCA_947259815.1 uncultured Parvularculaceae bacterium | reverse complement strand
GAGATTTTGTGCGCACCAAAGCCGTCGAGACTGCGCGTATAACGTTTATGGCGAAAAGCCTTTAGGAAAGTTCGCTGAGGAGTAGTTGAAGCGCAGTCTCGACGGCTTTGGTGCGCACAAAATCTCTTGAACCGACCGCAAAGACACGGCGCTCGACGCGGACAAGACCTTCCGCTTTTGCAAGTCCGAACCAGACAAGGCCGACTGGCTTCTCCGTCGTGCCGCCTGTCGGTCCGGCGACCCCGGTGACGGATACGGCGATGTCGGCGCGGGAGTTCAAAACGGCGCCTTGCGCCATGGCGCGCGCGACCTCCGCGCTTACCGCGCCAAACCAGGCGATAAGTTCCGCTGGTACGGCCAGCATTTCCGTCTTGGCTTCGTTCGAATAGGTGACGAAGCCGCGATCGACCACTGCCGAGGAGCCCGGTACGTCGGTAAGTGCAGCGGCGATCATGCCGCCGGTGCAGGATTCGGCGGTAGCGACCATGGCCCCTTCTGCGCCGGCCTTATCGATAACGCGCTGCGCCAGCGACCAGATGCGATGGGTCTGGGTCATGAGGCGGGCAACGCGATCGTCGCAGTCGCCATGGCGGCGATGCCTTCGCGACGGCCGGTGAAGCCAAGTTGTTCCGTGGTGGTTGCTTTCACGGAAATGCGCGCCTGTTCGATGTTCAGTATTTCAGCTAGCGCGGTGCGCATAGCCCCGCGATGGGGGCCAATTTTCGGCGCTTCGCACATGAGCGTCACATCGCAATGGGTGATGCGCCCGTTTCGATCGGCAACAATATCGCGCGCCTTTTCGAGAAAAATATGGCTCCGTGCGCCTTTCCATTGAGGATCGGTGGGGGGGAAATGATCGCCAATGTCGCCTTCGCCAATGGCGCCAAGAATAGCATCGGTTAACGCATGCATCCCGACATCGGCGTCGGAGTGGCCCTTCAGTTTTTTCTCGTGGGGGATTTCAACGCCGCAGATGATAACGGCGTCGCCGTCTTCAAAGGCGTGAACGTCAAAGCCGTGCCCGGCGCGATATTCCATTTGCGATCTCTTCCGTCCAAGGATCAGTTCCGCCATGCCGAAATCTTCAGCTTGCGTAATCTTCATATTGTCCGGCGAACCGGAAACCAGCTTCACTGAAATGCCCGCAGCCTCGGCAACGGCGGCGTCATCGGTGAGAACTTTGCCTTCCGCCTCGCGGTGAGCTGCGAGAATTTTGTCAAACCCGAACCCTTGCGGTGTTTGCGCCCGCCATAAGGCCTCGCGCGGCACCGTTGTTTCAATCGCGGCGCCGGCAGCGCGCTTGATCGTATCGAAAACGGGCAGGGCGGCGATGGCGCCGTCGCCGTCCGAAAGGCTGTCGATGACGCGGGAAATCGTGGCGGCGTCAATGAAAGGCCGCGCGGCATCGTGGATGAGCACCCGTTCGGAATTAAGTTCGGCGATGCTTTCAAGGCCCAGACGAACGGAGTCCTGACGCTCCGCCCCGCCAAACACCGGCGATAACAATTTGGCCTCGTCTAAAAGCCCCTCCATGGCGCGTTCATATTCGCCCGTGTCATCGCGGTGGATGATGACGCGGACGGCGTCGATATCCGGATGCGCTAAAAACGCCCGCGCCGTCCAGGCGATCACAGCTTTGCCGGCGAGGTTGCGATATTGCTTCGGGCCGCCGGCGCCGGCGCGGGCGCCGCGTCCGGCGGCGACGATAATGGCTATGGTCTTTGCGTTAACCATCAGTTGGCGAGGCGATTTGTCATTCGATCATCTAGCGGGTAAACGGCGCGAAGGCCAAGCCGGTTGGTGGAAATGCTTCGTATCGCCGATATCGAACTGAAAAATGTGGTAGCAATTGCGCCCATGTCGGGCGTTTCCGATCTGCCGTTTCGGCGCGCGGCGGCACGCTGCGGCGCCGGCCTCGTTGTTTCGGAGATGGTCGCCAGCGAAGAACTGGCGCGTGCGCGCCCTGACGTTGTTCGCCGCGCCGCCGGCGACGATGAAATTTTTCCATTCGTGATCCAGCTTGCCGGCCGCGAAGCGCGATGGATGGCGGAAGGCGCGCATCTGGCGGAGGCGGCCGGCGCCGATATTATCGACATCAATATGGGCTGCCCGTCGCGACAGGTGACAGGACAGCTCTCGGGCTCGGCGCTGATGCGCAATCTCGATCATGCCTTACAATTGATCGAGGCGACGGTTGCGGCGACGTCGAAGCCGGTAACGTTGAAAATGCGGTTGGGTTGGGACTGGAATAGCCTTAACGCACCCGAACTTGCCAAACGCGCAGAAGAGGCGGGCGTTCATCTCGTTACGGTTCACGGGCGAACGCGTAATGATTTCTATGACGGCACAGCAAACTGGAAAGCGGTGCGCGCTGTAAAAGAGGCTGTTTCACTACCGGTTATCGTCAATGGCGATATTGTCGATACGTGTTCTGCGCGCGAAGCGCTCACCCATTACCGCGAAACCATTGCGCATTATGGTGAGCCGCTTGGGGTTCGAATGGCGCGTAAACACTTGGCGGCCTATATTGAAGTTGCACCG
>CAMYNO010000047.1 GCA_947259815.1 uncultured Parvularculaceae bacterium | reverse complement strand
GTAAAATCGGCGCCCTGTCTGTCGTTTCGCGCAATTCCGCGTTCAGCTTTAAAGGACAGCATGTCGAGCTTAAACAGGTCGCAAAACAACTGAATGTTTCGCACCTTCTCGAAGGCAGCGTTCGCAAATCGGGCGACCGCGTGCGCATCACCGCGCAGTTGATTGATGCGGTTGACGATTCTCATCTGTGGGCTGAACGTTATGACCGCAAACTCGACGATATCTTCGCCTTGCAGGACGAAATCTCCGAAGCCGTCGTCGATGCGCTCAAGCTGACCCTACTGCCGGAAGAGAAAAAAGCACTGGAGCATCGTTCAACCACGAACTCCGAAGCCTACAAGCTCTATCTCATGGCGCGGCAATTCTCGGTCATGGGCAATGAACGTCATCAGGAAGTCATCGTCCGTATCTGCAAGCACGCTGTCGAACTCGACCCGCAATATGCCTTGGCGTGGGCGACCATGGCCATCACCCAGTGGGATTTGCACCGCCGTAACGCATCGGATGACGATGGCGGTCACGCCGCCGAACGGGCCATCTCCATCGACCCGGATCTGGCGGAGGCGCATGCCGCTTTAGGCGCCACCCATCAGGGGCGCGGTGATTTCGAAGATGGGCTTGTCGCCTGCAACAAAGCCCTGACGCTCGATCCCCAGTCCTATGAAGGCAATCGGATTGCCGGATTATGCGCATTTGGCTTGGCTGAATATACAAAGGCGCGCGAGTATTTTGAAACGGCGGCCTCCGTCATTCCCACCGAATTTTACGCCTCGTCGCTGGCCCCGCAATGCTATGAAGCGCTTGATGACCAGGCCGGCGCCCATGCCGCGGCGACGCGCGCTTTGGAGCGCCTTGAAAATGTCATTGCGACGGAGCCTGACCATGGGCGCGCAATCGGGTTTGGCGTTGCGACGCTTGCATCGTTGAATGAACTGGAGCGCGCGAAAGAGTGGATGAAAAGGGGTTTGTTGCTAGACCCTGATAATTTCATGCTTAAATTTAACTTCGCTTGCGCCATGTCATGCGCTGGCGAATTTGATGCAGCCCTCGATCTGCTCGACGACGTGATTTTCAACGCCTCAAAAGGACTGTTGATCTATCTCGAAAAAGACACCGATTTCGATCCTATTCGCGATCATCCCCGGTTTGTGGATCTGATGGCGCAGGCAAAGAAACGATTTGCAGACGCCGAGAGCTAAGACGCGACCAGACGCCCCTAGCGTTGGTCACACCGGCCAGACCGGCTGGCCCGAGAGAGCCTGGAAGAAAAGATACAAGGCAAGGATGATCTGCACAACGGCGCCGCCGCCGACAATGGCGAGTGCGCCCTTTCGCCCGATCCGGTTGACGTCGGCCAGCCACCCCAGCAGGGGAAGCGTCTGCATCATATGCATCGCCACGAAATGAGCAGGCCGTAAATCCCCGACTTCGCGGGACCAGCCAAAGATCGGCACGGTCGCGCCGGCCAACGGATGCTCGCCAATCCACCGACCGTTATTAACCGCAGACATGTAACCGGCGAGAACGATGGTCAGGAGCGCGCCCAAGATCAGTCCGGCGGCGGCGCCCATCCTTAAGCCGGTTTTCGATGTGCCCTTGCGCCAGATCTGAACGCCCAGAACAATCGCGACCAGAACCAGCAAGAGCGCGCCAAGCCCCATCAGTGCATACATCAGGCCTTCGAACGGCGTATCGAAATTAAAGTGCGAGCGCCGCCCTCTCGCGGCCTGCAGGACGATATAAACCATCTCCATCAACAGCGCCGCGACAGAGAGGTATACGAATATCGACAGAGTCGGACCGGTGCGAATTTTTCGCGGCACAGTCTGCGCGAGAACGCCAAGCGTCATGAAATGGACAAATAGCGATAGATGAAACTTCTGCGGTTTCGTCCAGACATTCACCCCCTCGACCAGTCGCGTCTCAAGCCACCAGGGCGGCAGCAGGACAACAAACAGCGCAACCATCAACAATGCGGATGCAAGCAGCGCGCGCGTTACCGGATCGTCTTCAACTGGTCCGACCGGGCGATGGGTGCGTTGCGCGTCAAGCCAGCTCATGATTGCCCCTCACTCCGGCGTCCTCGATAAAATGCTCTGATCGACAGGAATATGGCGAGACCAATCGGCCCGAGCATGAATGTCGCCACGAGAATCGGCGCCTGCATGATACGGGGCAGACCGATTAGATCGGCGCGCCGGGCGATCCACGCCCCGATAAACAAATCAAATGCGAGATAGTGGACCCACCCGCCAAGAAGCGCGGCATCATTCGCAAACAGGGTGCGGACTTCGCTGATCGACCCAAATCCCCCGCCCTCAACCGTCAACAGATTTGGGAGAATCAGGCCGGCGTATAAGAGCGACAAGCCGAACGGGACAATGAACTGCGGAATTGCGAAGAGAACAGCAAAACGCCGTGGAAGGAATATCAGTATAAACCACCCGGCCATCGCTGCGGTTCCCGCCGCAGAAAAAATGGCGTCGTAATCGAGGTTTTCCATCTCCGTCCCTCCGATGCAGAACAATAGCCTGCCTCAAGAGTTTGTAATCTGCAATGCGCAGCGCGGGAAGGTAATGCGATTTGGCGCGCCCACGATCCGCTCAATACTGACATGAGCAAGACGTTTGACCTTCGCAGCCGAGTGAATAGTATCGCGCGCGAAGCAGTCAAAACAGAAATTATCAACGGGAGAATTTCATGCCGCTATTTACCCACATCATGGTCGGATCGAACGATAAAGATAAATCGAAGGCGTTTTACGATGCCGCATTATCGCCGCTCGGCATAAAAAGCATGGGCACTTTCGGCGATACCGGCACCCTGCTTTACGGTGTGGAGCAACCGGAATTCTGGGTGACATCACCCGCGAATGGCCAGCCCGCCTGTCACGCAAATGGCGGCACGATCGGCTTCGTTGCGCCAAGTCGCAAGGCGGTTGATGAGTTTCATGCCGGCGGCGTCGCCAAAGGCGGAACCTGCGAAGGCGAGCCCGGTCCGCGCGACGTGATGCCAAACGCCTATGCGGCCTATTTGCGCGACCCGGACGGCAACAAAATTTGCGCCTATTGCATGAAGCCGGAATAGAGCCGGTTCGCTTCAGGTTCGTTATTTCTCATTACACTGAGCGTCTGGTGTTCGCGAAATCCCGGCATCGACGCGAAGCCTTTGCAACAATTCGCGGCAGCGCCCGAGAGCCGAAACCCCTCTGGATTGCCGGGACGAGCCCGGCAATGACAAATGAGAGGACGAGGTACGAATAAAAGCCGTCATCACCGGGCTTGTCCCGGTGATCCATTATGATGACGACCCAATGCTGGCGGCGCGCGTAAGGCGGTAAGGACACGCTCGCGAAACGCATCCACGCACAGGAAATACTCGTTTCGCGGGAAAATCGCGCTCTTTTCCGCATTTGGTCGATAGTTATCGTCACGATCTGCGCCTGCGGTACAATTCCCCCGATGACTGAATATACGATCATGATAACGCCCTCACCGCCTTGCCGGTTCGCGCTTGCGCCTGCCAGCGAGGAACCGCCGGAACGCCTCGCAAAGGCGCCCCACTTCATCGGGTTTTCCGCAAGGACAAAGGGTCCGCACCGGGCGGCGGCGCGACCTCGCCGCGACTTGCAAGCGGGGGCATGCCATGGTTTTCCTGAATCAGATGAAAAGAGCCACCCTCGCCTGATCGTAGCGTACCTAAACTGGCGGCGCAGCATGGAACGAAACAGCGACGCTATACCGCTGCGCTCGCCAACTTGAATGGACCGCGCCGGCGGAATTCCGGCAACGAAAACAGGAGTAAAATATGTCACAGATTATTTGTTTGGAACGCGAAGGCGGCCACCTGGTTTTTGTAAATGTCAACAATATTGCGGGCTTCACTGCCATGGATGATCTCACCACGATGGTGACCGTACACCAGCCAATTGGCAATCTAACAAACCCTATCCGTGTCAATGCCAATGCCGCTGAAATTAAAAAGATGGTGAATGGATAAAGGGCGGCCAGAGAAAGGACGGATCTAAGCAATGACTGAATCACTAGAAATTAAATCTATCGAAGTACGATGCCAACATTGC
>CAMYNO010000046.1 GCA_947259815.1 uncultured Parvularculaceae bacterium | reverse complement strand
TCTTTGGCGGCAACTTATCCTCGCGCCAAAAATCACGAATAAATTCGCTTAGGTTTTGCGCCTTTTCATTCATCTTACCGTAGCCGTTTCATCGCCTCGCGAGCGAGCCGTTCTTGATCCGCAGCCGCAGTATAGCGTTCCACTTCCCGCAAACTTACATGACCGGTAATTGCCGCTATTTGCTTCAATGAACAACCCGCTTCGGCGAGGCGTCTTGCTGCGCTTTTGCGCAGCCCGTGCAAAGAACGGTTTTCTAACCCTGCTTTACGGGCCGCGTCGCTAAACCAATTGCCAAAACCGGCAACCGAGAAAGCTGCGCCCCATTCTGTTACAAGAAACGTCAGGTGTTTGTTGCTGTTCGCTTTCAATTCCGCGTCTAGCTTCGGATGAATCGGAATTAGCAACCGAGCGCCCGTCTTTTGTTGGCGAACTTCAATAGCGCCTTTGCGAATATGCTGCCGCCCCATATGGACAAGATCGCCGCGACGTTGGCCGGTATATAGTGCGAGGCACATCGCGCGACGTTGCTTTGAACCGGACGGCCAACGCTTTTCAAATTTTGCAATGTCTTTTTCCGACCAGTCCGCGAAGCCTTGGCCTTTCTGGCGCATCAGCTTTATGCCGAACGTCGGGTTGTCCGGGCGCCAACCCATTTCCAACGCAAGGCGCATCAACAAGCGGATCATTTTTAGGTGCTTGTTCGCCGGCGCCGCGCCGCTCGCTTTGTACTGCTTGGCGACAATCGCTTGAACGTGTTTGCGTTGCAGGTGGGTAACTCGCTTCGCACCTGTCCTTCGCGAGAGCGGTCAACCTCGCAGCGACAATCATCGCGTTGCGCTAATTGCCCACAGAGCCTAGGTCGCTTTTTTCTGTTTCAAGGACGCTTCCAGCTCTTCGATTGCTTTTTCAAGGCCGGACTTTCGCACTGCTGCGACCTCTCTCGCCATGCGGTCAAGCGCGGCTTCAAATAGCTGACGTTCGGAATAGCTTTGCTCAGGCTGGTCATCGGCGCGATACAAATCCCGAACGACTTCCGCGACAAGCTTAATGTCGCCGGAGTTTATTTTAGCGTCGTATTCCTGCGCGCGCCGGCTCCACATTGTGCGTTTGATTCTTGCACGGCCTTTGAGCAACTCGACGGCGTTCTTGATTGTCTTGTCATCAGAGAGTGCGCGCATCCCCGCCATTTTGGCTTTGCCGGTCGGCACCCGCAGGCGCATCTTTTCCTGTTCGAAATTGATAACGAACAGTTCGATTGTGATTCCGGCGACCTCTTGCTTCTCAAGCGCGACGATTTTACCGACGCCATGGGCCGGGTATACGATCTGATCGTTGACCTTGTAATCCAGCTTGGCTGCACCGGAAGCTTCCTTGTCGATAGATGCTTTTGCGTCTGCCTGCGGCGCTTCTCGAACCGGAGACTGTGACGGCACTGGAATTGAAGCGGCAAGCGTCGTCTTGCGCGGCGCTTGTCCAACACGAAGTTTCACCTTCTTCGCGGGTTTTGGCGAAGCCTTTGCCGCGACTTTTTTTGTCAGCGTCTTTTTTGCAGCAGTTGTTTTTCTCGCCGCCGCCTTTTTAGCCGGGGCTTTCTTTGCCGCTTTTTTCGCTGGCGCTTTCTTGGCGGCTTTCTTCGCTGGCGCCTGCTTTGTCGCTTTCTTTTTTGCGACCGTTTTCTTTTTGGCCGCTGGTGCTTTCTTTGTCGCTGTTTTTGCGGTGGCTTTCTTCTTGGTCGCCGATTTGGTCGATTTTGCTGCGGTTTTCTTCTTGGTCGCTGATTTGGCTGATTTGGCCGTGGTCTTCTTTTTGGTCGCCATTCTAATTCTTTCCAGCATTTGCCTTGCGGACAATCGCGAATTCGCGCGCAGGGCTTAAGGTCGATTGAAGCAGCTGAGTTTCACTGCACGGTCGCGGCGGGTGTATATTGCGATTTCGCCGAACCGGACAATAGATTTGATTTCAGTGGGTTAGTGCAATTCCTCAATGCGGCGAGACAAGACGAGCAAGCATCGACGCAGCTGCCATTCAATCTTCAGAATAGCATAAAATTGCAAGCATTTCCACGGGGGATTGCGCATCGTCGAATTGCCGACAGCCCACCCGGTTATGAGCCCTCGCCGGGCTTGTCGGAGAAATATTTGTCATACTTCCCTTCTTCTTCGGCGACCTTGTCGGCATCGGGCATGGCATCGATTTTCTGGGTAATATTCGGCCATGTCGTGGAAAACTTGGTATTGAGTTCAAGCCATTTTTCCGCTTCGGGCTCAGTATCCGGAATGATTGCCTCGGCCGGGCATTCTGGCTCACAAACGCCGCAATCAATACATTCGTCCGGGTGGATCACAAGCATGTTCTCGCCTTCATAGAAGCAATCCACGGGGCAGACTTCTACGCAATCTGTGTATTTGCATTTGATGCAGGCTTCGGTGACGACATATGTCATGGCGAAAACTGGCTCCTTACCCTTCGAACTGTACTTCTTTAACTAGTCTGCCAACGGACGCAATATCGGTCAGGCCGAGAAATCCTTAACCGTTTTGCAGACGAGCGGCGACCCTAGTTCTTGCCGCGCCGCTCTCCTTGTCATCCAGATAAATCAGTCCGCAAATCCGGCGAATGAGGGCGTCTTCAAAGGGATCACGGACATTGTCCGACAAAACGACCTCCCAGAGCTGCTCAACAAATGCGATTTTTTGCTCTTTGCTGAGCTGCTTGGCCACTTTCGTGAAGCGTTGAATATCGAGGGCGCCGGCCTGTTCAGCTTCACCCACCAGCCGTAAAGCGGACGCATCCGATGGCGACAGGCTGCATGTCGCCGCGAGCGCTTTGTCGATAATCGTTTTCTCCCGGTCATCATAGTGATCGTCTGCACGCGCCGCCTCAACAAGTAACGCCGCTATAGCCTTATGCAGCTCTGGTTCTTGTGATTCAGGTTCAGGTTGTGTGTTTTTACGCGCAAACAATTTTTCGAACATGGTCAATTTGGCCTTCTTGCTATGACGCGGGTCATGTCTTCAGCGCTTCTAACGCACGCCGCTCTTTTTTTGTCGGCCTCCCCATACCTTTTTCTCTGGCGAAAGGCGAAAGAGGAACGGATTTTTTGGGTTCGCGCGGCGGGGACTGATCTGTATACAAAGCCTGCGCTTCGGTTGCTGGCCCACGCCGGGTTGCGAGTGACTCCACGACGAGTATCCGCAATTGGTCCGACCGCGAGAACAATATTACGTCACCTGTGACAACGGCAAAACTTGGTTTTTCAACCCGAAACGTCTCGTCATTTCGGGTAACGCGCATTTTACCATCGGTAATGAACTTTGTTGCAAGCGTGCGGGTTTTAAATATTCGCGCATGCCAAAGCCATTGATCGAGGCGCTGCGAACCGCCGACCGGCTCGCTCACTCGGCCTTCTCGGACTGCTTTGTTCGATCATCCCCTTTATCATCAGACATCTGCGTTTTCAGGCCTGCAAGGACAGCAAACGGTGAGTTCGGATCAGCTGTCTTGCGGTGCCTCGGCTCATGCATCATTGGCGGTTCATTGCGTCTGGGCCCGCGGTTATCGCGATGGCCGCCGCCTTTCTGCGGTTTGCCTTTTTTGCCCTTGGCTCGCGTATCGGGGGTCTTATCGCGTTTGGCCTCACGCTTCGGTTTTGTATGTGGTTTGCGCGGGGCGGGTCGCCATAAGGTAAGTTCAACTTCTTCAAGGATGTCATCTGAGGCCAGGGCCGTGCCTGTCGTTTCTTCAACGCTTTCCGCCGGTTTTTCGTTCTGTGCGTCTTTCGCTTCGTCCGTCGGCGCGGGCGGGGGCGGCCCTGCAGTCATAGCAGCGTCCCCGGTCGTAGCCGGATCAACTTGCGGAGTATCGGCGGTAGGTGAGGGAGCTTCTATAGACGGTTTCGCTGTGTCGGCATTCGGCTCTGCGGGCGCAACATCCGGCGGCGTAGCTGCTTTTCTTTTCACTACATTCTTGCGAAAGCCGAGCGAGCGCATAATGCCGTCAAAATCCTCACCAGAACTACCGACGATGGACATCATTTGCGAGCCGGCCTCAAAACCCTCCCGCATGTTCGCTTCGCCCCGAGCGGAGCGGATAAGGTTGGCAAGGCGTTCCAGCATGTCGATGCGAACCGCGCGCGTGCCCGACGGGCGATACCCCGCCGCGTAGTAATAGGCGTGTGGAAGGCTTTCGTTGATTTCCAGGGAAACAAGGCCGGCTTTCGGCGGCGGCGCCGCTGCCGGGTCGCGGTCGGACCATAACGCCCACAGAAGTATGAGCAACCGCGCCGGCGCGGGTTTCAAGAGGGACGGGACGAAAAGCGTATATTCTCCAAAACGCATACCGGCGTCGCGCAATTTCGCACGCTCACTCTGGTCGATCTGTTTCAGGTCATCGCCAAATTGCGTTCGCGATGTGGCGCCGAAATTTTCAACCAGACGGTAAGCAATACCCTTAGTGACGCCTTTCAGCGCATCATCGCCGCTTGCATTGGAGAGATTGTTCAGGGCGATTAATGGCGCAAGCAACCCTTCAATCCTGGCGGCGATAAAACCTTTCAGGCGATCTTCAACGCGCCCACGCATATTGGGCGATATCTGATCAAGGCCGCGAATATTGAGTTCCGGTCGCAAGGGCGCCGGCCCTTTTGCGAGCTTGGCGACAATCGAAGAGCGCCAGAGAATTGCGCCATCGTCATCTAGCGTAAGCTCGTTTGCGTCGGCATTGGCAAGCGCTGCCGCACGCGCGGCAAGGACCGGGCGTAATGCTCTCTCTCCAGCGGCGCGCAACGATTTTGCTTCCACCCCGCTTGCGCGCGGATCGACGATAAAGTCGAACCCTAATAACCGGCCGACAAATTGGCCTTCCACAATCACTTCTCCGTCGTCAGTAACGCCCGCCAATAACGGTGCATTGTCCTTGATCCGCCGCATAAGCGCCGACGTGCGCCGATCAACGAAACGCTGCGTTAGCTTGTCATGCAGCGCATCAGAAAGTCTGTCTTCTATCGCGCGTGCGCGTTCTTGCCAATAAGCGGTGTTTTCCAGCCATTGTGGGCGGTGCGATAGAAACGTCCAGGTTCGAACATGGGCCAGCCGCGACGAGATAGCGTCTATATTACCGTCAATACGATCAAGACGCTCCAAACGCGAGCGCATCCAGTCGTCATCGAGGCGGGATCGCTCCATTACCGTTAAGTATATTTCACCTATCAGGCGCGCATGTTCGTCGATCGCGAGCTTCCTGAAATCGGGCACCTGACACATATCCCATAACATCGCGAGGCCAGCGCCGCCTGCCGCAAAGCGGCGAATGTCATTGGTTCGTATGAGCCTGCGGAAGACATCCTCGTCAGATTCCATGCGCGAGCGCACAAATTCAGGACGTGGGGAGGGCCGCTCCAGAGAGCGTAAAAGCGCATTAGGCGATGAAAGATCGATCGACTCCGAGCGCCATTGCAGGGCGCGAACAGGATCGAACGAATGATCTTCTATCGCCTGTACGGTCTCTTCTTCCAGCGGCGGGCAATCCGAGGTTACGCCAAATGTACCGTCCTTGATGTGCCTGCCAGCGCGGCCCGCAATCTGGGCCATTTCCGCCGATGTCAGGTTTCGCGGCGCCCGGCCGTCAAATTTACGGCGCGCGGCAAAAGCAACATGGTCAATGTCCATATTGAGGCCCATGCCGATCGCATCCGTCGCCACAAGGAAATCAACTTCGCCCGACTGGTATAATTCGGCTTGGGCATTCCGGGTGCGCGGGGACAAAACGCCCAGGACGACGGCGGCGCCGCCTCTCTGCCTGCGGATCAATTCGGCTATGGCGTACACGGTGTCAGAGGAAAAACCGACGATCGCGCTGCGTCGGGGCAGACGGGAAATTTTCTTCGGGCCGGCATAGGTTAATTTCGAAAAGCGATCGCGCGCGAGAAACTGAATATTGCGAAATAGGCGCTCCAAAATCGGGCGCATCATATCCGACCCTAAAAAGAGCGTTTCGTTTCTGCCGCGCGCGTGGAGAAGGCGAGAGGTGAATATTCGGCCCCGTTCGCGATCCGCCGCGAGCTGGATTTCGTCGATGGCGAGAAACTCGACCTCGCGCTCCATCGGCATCGCCTCGACCGTTGCAACCCAATATTTTGCATTTGGAGGGACGATTTTTTCCTCGCCCGTGACGAGCGCGACATCGCGGGCGCCGCGCAAAGTAACGATCCGGTCGTATATCTCCCTCGCGAGCAGGCGCAGCGGGAGCCCGATCATGCCCGTCTTATGGGCCAGCATGCGCTCCAGTGCGTAATGGGTTTTCCCGGTGTTGGTTGGCCCAAGAACCGCAGTGACCCGTCCGCCGCCGGCTGGGGCTATATCGTCAAATGCGGAATTCATGGGTTTTTAAACTCGCCAGTAATCGTATTTTGCCGGGCCCTGGAAATAAGGGCTTTAATATAGGTATTCGCCGGGGCGGGCCAAACAGGCGAAAATCGCTGAAAACTCCGCT
>CAMYNO010000045.1 GCA_947259815.1 uncultured Parvularculaceae bacterium | reverse complement strand
TATGCATCACTTCACCTCGATGGCTATTTCCGGTTCGAGCGAAACTTAGATTCAGAATGGCTAGACTTGCTTCGTTCGATGATCGAAGAAAATCGATCGGAAGTGATCGAAATCATTGATCGCTGGCTGACTGCACCAACGTACGACGTTTACTCGCCAATCGCACTGAGATAAAGATCGAGGAGCGCCTCGGCTTCCTGGCGGTCGGCGCGATCCATTTTCCGTATACGAACGACCTGACGCATGATTTTGACATCATAGCCCTCGCCCTTGGCCTCGGCGTAAACTTCCTTGACGTCGTTCATAATGGCGGCTTTTTCTTCTTCCAGCCGCTCGACCCGTTCAATAAACGAGCGCAAGCGGTCCGCCGCAATTGTTTTCGCGCCGTCTACGCTCGCTGATCCGTCCGCCATTTACGCCCGCTCCTGTTATACTCCGAACACGGAGTAAAATATGAAAAAGAGCATCAGACTAAAGGCGACGCCGCCGTTCAAGACAAGCCGAAAACGCGTAATGTGGAAAATTAAATCTCTTGACCGTCGAGTTCGCGGCGCAAGGCGCGGGCCCGGCGGCGGACCTGATCGTCATGGGGATTCCATTCCAGCACTTTCTGGAACATATCGTAAGCGTCGCGTTTTTCCCCGGCGACCAGCAGTATATTGGCGAGTGCGGTGCGCACTTCAAACTGCCTCGGTTCCAGTTCCAGCACGACGGAGAAATCCTCAATCGCCCCAGCCCGGTCGTCATGGGTCAGGCGCACGGCGCCGCGCAGCGCATAGCCTTGCGCAAAATTCGGCGCGAGGCCGACCACATGATCGAGCAGCGCAATGGCGAGGTCTTCATTATTCGCCGCCAGCGCCGTTTCCGCCCGCTCATAAAGGATATCGACGGTGTCGGAGGAGGCATCCGCCCAGATTTCCAGAATACGCGCGACATTCTCTTCCGATTTCGTCGCCTCGCCCGTGCGCAGTTCCTCGAACAGAAGATCGAGGCGCGGATCGGTCTGGTCCGCCAATGCAGACGTGACCGCAGTCGACGAGGCCGCAAACGCGGCAAAAAGAATCAGAAAAGGCCTTCGCATGAGCGAAAGCCTACAGTTCAATGCGTTAAAATCCAAGGAACTTGCCGTGAAAGGGCGTTAACCAAGCCGTATGGGCTTAGCCCTGACGCGCTTTGAAACGACGCTGGGTCTTGTTGATCACATAGACGCGGCCCTTGCGGCGAATGACGCGGCAATCTTTGTGGCGCTTTTTCAACGACTTAAGTGACGAACGGACTTTCATGGGTCGGGTCTCTCATAAAGAGGTCAAGTAATGGTGAGCGCGGGGAAATAAGCGCCGCGGCCCCATAAGTCAACCAGCGCGGGCTCAGGCCGAGCTGAAAAGACGAGCCCAAAGGCGTCTGCGGATATGACAGATTCGCCAGCCAGTGCCGGGACCGCTCAGACGCACCAGCGCCGGGCGCGCCGGCATCATGTCCGGCGTCACGACATTCCACGCAAGCCCAAGCTTCGCCAACGCTTGAATTAGCCACCATCCCGGATCAGGCTGTCCGGACAACAATCCAATCTTGGCGGAGCCCGGATAGGCGTGATGGTTGTTATGCCAGCTCTCGCCCATGCTGATGAGCCCGGCAATAGGCACGTCCTGCCCCTGTACCGACGCCCGCAGGACACGCCAGCTCATGCGTCTGTTGCCATCCAGTTCGCCGTGATGGGCGAAGTGGCCGATCAGCCAGTGGCCAGTGACGGAAACCGCGACGCGCAACGCCACGCCCCAAACCACAAAGGACAACCCGCCAATTGCAAACAGAATGATCGCGAGCGGCGCTTGCTGCAACATCCATGTGCGCTCCATCAACGCATACACCCGGTCATTGCACAGCCGCTCCTCCAAAATGAATTTCGGCGAGCTGTCGAGCTTAAGATCGCAATGGCATTGCCAAAAATAATCGAGCCAGAATCCTCGGCGATGACAAAGATAATCGTGACATTCGCGTTGGCGCTGCGCCCAATCACGAATGTCGTGCTGGCGCATCATGCCGAACGGCCCAGCCATACCAACAAGAACGCCCAGATAGACGAGGGTGTATTCGAGCCATAACGGGCACTCAAAACTGTTATGAATGAGCCGCCGGTGCATGCCCAAAGAATGCCCTGCAACAAGAGTAAGTACGGTGAGACCTAAGAAAACGAATAGAGCCTCAAAACTGAATGTCAGCGGCGCGCCAACGATGCCAATGAGTGTCATCGACGTCATCCAGAATGATTTCGTCGGACTCCAAGCGACACGCCCCGATGCGGGATCGGATGTCTCGTCAAAAACGATACGCGCCGAACCGTTCTCAAGCGCTTGCGTCATCGACAAGCCTCTCTTCAAACTGAAAACAGAAGCTAGCCTATCAGTTCAGGCTCACAATGCATACATCACGAAACCGGTATAACTGATCTATACTTGTATCTTTCAGGCAAAATTTCGCCGCACCGACGCCTCCGGGGCAAGATTCGCCGCCGCGACCGGATAGACGCCGCCCTCGCCCATGACCCAGGCGACCGGCGCGGGCAGGATGGCGGCGAAAGCCTCGTCGAGGATGTTGAGCCCGCCGGTGAAGGCGCCCATGGCCGGCATCACGAGACGGGTTCCATCGCCGGCGAAACAGCGCCGGCGCAGCACCCTGCCCTCTGTCACGACCCGCGCGCAGGGGTGGAGATGGCCGCAGATTTCACCGGGCGCCACAGTTTCCCTTGGCTCATGGCGGAAAATGAGCGCGCCGATGGCGGCTTCGGTTTCACTGACACCGCGAAAACGCGCCGGCGGCGCCGGATCGTGATTGCCGAGGATCCACAACCACTCCGCCGCCTCGGTCATCGCCGCAAGCATGGCCGCGTCATCCTCGCCAAGGCGCGCCTCCGCCTCGCCATCGTGGAACGCATCGCCGAGCGAGATGACCCGCTTCGGTCGGTAACGGCGCATCAATCTCTCAAGCCGCAGCAATGTCGTGCGCGTATCGTAAGGCGGCAAAAGCGCTCCGCGCATGGCGAAGGCCGATCCCTTTTCAAAATGTAGATCGGAAACGATCAACGTCTCGCGCGCCGGCCAAAAAGCGGCGCCGAGCGGATCGGGCGTCAGATACTCGTCATTGACCTGAATGGGCGTTGCGGACGTCATCGGCTCATATAAAGCCAATTCACGCCTAAGGAGAACGCCTCGGCGCATATTACCTGTACGCGCCGCCGCCCAGCCAATATAAAACCGGCAGGGAAAATCAGGCGGAGGCTCAGGT
>CAMYNO010000044.1 GCA_947259815.1 uncultured Parvularculaceae bacterium | reverse complement strand
TTGTACCGGTTTGCGCGCCCACCCTTTTGACGGGCGATAATCCGCTAAAGTCGCCGGAAAATCTTGTTCACCACACGCTCCTGCATGACTCCTCGCCCGACAAGGACGAAAAAATTCCGACCTGGCCGATGTGGCTCAAAGCCGCCGGCGTCTGCCACAAGGAGGGCAATCGCGGGTTGAAATTCAACCAGTCCAGCCTGGTGATTGAGGCCGCTGTCGCCGGCAAGGGCGTTGCGCTCGCCAAATCAGCACTGGCCCTCGCCGATCTTGAGGCGGGTCGGCTGGTGATCCCGTTCGACCTGACAACGCCAACGGACTTTGCCTATTACATCGTTCACCCGCCTTCGAAGTCCAGCTCTCCATCGGTTAACGCGTTTGCCGCCTGGCTAAAGCAACAGGCCGCCGCCAGCATCGACGCGACCGACGCGCAGGAAGCCGCCGCATAACAAGATCGAACAATCGCCAAAAACCTGCGCCAGAACGCAAGGCGCCCGCATTTCGGGGGGAAGAGTCGAAACGCGGGCGCGAGATGCGGTCTGTCGGGGGAGAGAAATGACCGCGTCGACGGGCGAAATAAGTTCTCAGGAAATTTTCGCAACCCACCGCGCGTTATATTTTTGTCATCTGCGACGAAGCGCCTTAAAATAATGAGCGGAAGGTGTGTCTACTTCTCGATTTCCAATTGAGTGAGACAGTCCGCCACAGCCTCAAACACCAACAGGGTCGATGCATGCCGCTGGGGGTAGTCGCGAATAGGCTCTAGCGCGCAAAGCGCTTGCCACCGTGCGCCGGAAGGCGGCGGCCCGCCCTCCTTCAACATTGCGCGCATTTCATCGCGAAGCTGAAATAACTCGCCGGGCGCAGCGCCGATGATGTTCTGAGCAACCAGAGAAGCCGCCGCCTGGCCGAGCGCGCACGCCTTTGCGGTCATGCCGAAATCAACAACCGCGCCATCGGACAGTTTCAAATCGACCTCGACCTCCGATCCGCAAACGCGACTTACTTTTTTTGCGCGGGCGTCCGGTTCATTGAGACGACGCGCAGGGGGAATGCCCGCCGCCGCGTCAAGGATAGGACCGGAATAAAGCTCGCTGATCATTCCTGATTATGTGGCCCTTTTGCGCCCGCACTTCAACGCATAGGTGTCAGGCAAGATCGAACAGCAAAACCTCGCTGTCGGCGAGTGCGGTAAAGGAAAGAGCATCAAGATCATTGATCTTGGCGCCATCGCCCGCCTGCATAAGCGATCCGCCGGGCAGTTCGATGCCGCCTTTGGCAATTTGCAGCCAGCCATAACGGCCGGGCGCGAAAGTATGGGCAAGCGTCGTCCCTTGCGGAACGATTGACGCGTAGAGATCGGCGTCCTGATGGATTTTAAACGATCCCTCGCGGCCGTCGCCAGACGCAATAAGGGCCAACGTCCCCTCGCGCGCCGTCCCGATCTGACGCTCTTCATATCTTGGCGCAGCCCCGCGTTTATTCGGCTCAATCCAGATCTGATAGAGATGCGCCGGGTCATCGTTCGACGCATTGAACTCAGAATGGGTAACGCCGGTCCCGGCGCTCATATATTGCACCGTACCAGGACGAATAACGCTCTCGCCGCCGGTCGAATCCTTGTGCGCCAGCGCGCCTTCAAGAACGTAGGTGATAATTTCCATGTCCTGATGGGGATGCGGTGGAAAGCCGGCGCCGGGATTGATGCGATCCTCATTCATGACCCGCAATGAGCGATAGCCCATATGGTCCGGGTGATAATAGTTAGCGAATGAGAATGTATGGCGCGCATCGAGCCAGCCATGATTGGCGTGACCGCGATCAACGCCCTTGCGGATGGTGATCATTAGAGCCTCTCTGATTGTCGGGAAGTTTCAGCTAAGGTAAGCGCAAAAGGCCCGGTTTAAAGACCCGTCCCATTCACCTCAGCGTGAGCGTTATTCGAAGCCGCGAAACGGAAGGTCGGGCGGGCGTTGCAGCCAGTTCTCCGCCGGCCAATGCGCGCGCGCATTGACCATATGGAGGGTATACGCATGGCGCGGCCGGGCGGATCTGTTTGCCGCGCTCATATGCGGCGCACGTCCATGAAAGATGACGAGATCGCCGCGTCTGGCCGGCGCCAGAACCGGTGCGCCGGCGAACGGCGTTTCATCGATAATTCTGGTTGAAAGCCGCCCGTCAGCACCGCGGGCGTTCAACTGCCGGAGCGGACCTTTATGGGCGCCGGGAATAAAGGCCATGGCGCCGTTTTCTTCGTCCGCATCGTCGATAGCACACCAGAAACCGATACAGGTTTCGGGATTTGTATACAGATAAGTCGAGTCCTGATGGCACACGACTTCGCCGCCAACGCCGGGTGACTTGAATATATACATGGACTGGACAATCAGAGGGTCCGTCAGCCCAAGGGACGACGCTGCATTCGCTAGCTTTGGCGTGCGAGAAAACGTGTCAAAGACAGGGTCGAGATCATGCATGGCGTGCCCCATCTTGTTCAGTACCGCAGCCTTGTCGCCACCCGGAACAATATTCTCCTCGAAGAATTAGGAAATCTTCGCCGCCGATTTTTCGAAATAATCGTCCGTGAGCTGCACGTTCGACTTGGTGGAGAAATAACTAGCAGGCGTATCGGGCGCGTCCCGCTCAACCAGCGCAAGGGTATGCTCGCGCAGCGCAGCGCAGGCGGCGGGGTCTATAAATCCGCGCAAAATGATGACGCCGACATCGTCAAACGCCGCCAGCATATCGCCGGTCAAGCGGCCATCCGTTGGGGCGCTGAATGTGGGGAGGCTATTCACTGATTTCATCACCTCGCACGCCGGGAATATTGGGCATGGTCCCTGATGGCGAGAACACGACAATCGCTGCAAGCCCCGTCAGCAACGCAACGAGTATCGCCAGATTTATTTTAGCCGCCTTGCCGGCTTTTTGCTTTTCAACCCATGTGCGCGGACGCACGCCCTTGTAAAAATATATCGCCTGCGCCGCGAGTAATATGCACACAACGTTGACGGTCAGCAGAAGCAGCGCACGCGCCGCAAGGCCGATCTCGCCCGCGCCGAGAAACAATCCCATTGTCGCCGCCGGCGGCAACAGGGCCACCGCAACCATAACGCCGACCAGCGCCGCGGAAACGCCCGCGACAATGGAAAGCGCCGCAGCAGCGCCGGCGGCGAGTGCAAGCACGATTGAATCCAGACCCGCCACGGTGCGGCTCATCAACTCGTTGCTTTCATAGTTCAGCGATAAAAAGAACCCGATCAGCGCCGAAACGCCGACGCCCAGAATAAGTCCTGAAAACGCGTTGCGCGCACTACGGGCGAGCAGGCTGAAATCTCCGAGCGCGGCGGCAAACGATATAGCAAGGATGGGTCCGAGTAAGGGGGCGATCACCATGGCGCCGATTACCGCGGCGACATTGTCCGCGTTCAGCCCAAGCGCAGCAACAATGGTCGAGGCGACAGTCAGGAGAAAGAAATCCGCCGACAAGGATGCGCCATCGGCCACGTCATCGTAAATCTCTTCACGTAACGCGAGTTTCCTTTGCCGCGCCTTCTCCTCGCTTACGCCTTCTTCGTCTTCAGGCTTCGGCGCCGTCGCCTCCACCGGCAAGACAATAATTCTCCAATCGCTTTCGTTCTCGCAGATGGACTGAATCTCATCCACCAACCCTTGCGCGGTTTCGTCAGCAAAGAAGGCGCGAAGGACACATCGGTCATCTTCCTCCGTAGCAGAAAGCCGCCAGTGTGTCGGGTTACAGTCGTTGACCGCCTTTTTTACCGCGTCGAGTTTGTTCGAAGGAAGTATCGCTTCGATCAGGCGCACGCGTTTCTACTCCCGGCGCCAGGTCGCGCCGTCGGGTCCATCTTCGATCATGATTCCCTGGGCGGCAAGATCGTCTCGAATTTTGTCGGATGTGGCAAAGTCCTTTGCCTTTCGCGCCTCCGCACGCTGAACGAGCAGGGCGTCAATCTCTTCCGCTGACGGACCATCACCCGCTTCGCCGCGAAACCATTCAGCCGGGTCAGCATGAAAGAAACCAAGGAGCTGGCCGGCGGCGCGTAGGCGCAAAATTGCACTACGGCGCGCATCGCCATCGGTTTGCGCTGCGATATCGCGCAGTTGGTGAAGTCCGGCAAAAGCTTCTGGTGTGTTCAGATCATCGCGCAGCGCCAGAACAACACTTTCCGGCGGCGCAGGGTTTTCATCTGACCCGGCGACCTCCTCCAGCAGGCGATAGAAGCGGTCAAGCTGACGTTTGGACTGTTCGAGCAAGGCGTCGGCCCACTCCAGCGGCTGGCGATAATGCGCCGACAAAAGCGCCCAGCGGATGACTTCGCCGGGCCATTCCTTCAAAAGCTCATGGGTGAGAACGACATTGCCAATTGATTTTGACATCTTGTCCGTTCCCATACGGAGGAAACCGTTGTGCATCCAGTACCGCGCCAGCGCCGCGCCGTCATGGGCGCAGGCCGATTGCGCAATCTCATTTTCATGATGCGGGAAACGCAAATCCTGACCGCCGCAATGAATATCAATTGTTTCGCCTAGCTCCTTCTCGATCATCACCGAGCACTCAAGATGCCAGCCGGGGCGCCCACGCCCCCAGGGGCTATCCCAACCGGGTTCGTCGCTGGCGGACGGTTTCCACAAAACAAAATCCGCCGGATTTTTCTTATAGGGCGCAACCTCGACCCGCGCCCCGGCAATCATCTCATCGCGATCGACACCGGAAAGCCGGCCATAGTCGGCGTAGGAATCGACCGAAAACAGCACATGACCATCGGCGGCATAGGCGCTGTCTTTCTCGATGAGCCGCTCAACAAGGGCGACCATTTCCTCGATGTGCTCGGTCGCCAGCGGCGTCATCGTCGGCTTCAGCGCGTTGAGCGCCGCCAGTTCGTCGAGGTAAACTTTTGCGAATTTTGTCGTGATTTCGCCGATGGGCGTCCCGCTCTCATGCGACGCCTTGATGATCTTGTCGTCGATATCGGTGAAATTACGCGCATAAACGACACAGTCATCACCGAACTCATGACGCAATACGCGAAACAGAAGGTCGAAAACGATTGCCGAGCGCGCATTGCCGATATGGGTGTAGTTATAGACCGTCGGCCCGCACACATACATGGTGACGCGTTTCGGGTCCGCCGGAACAAAGGCGCGTTTCTTCCGCGCCATGGTATCGTGGATTGCCAAGCTCATAGCCGTTTGCTAGCGGGCCTCGCGACGGCGCGCAACAAGCGCGCTAGGCAAGAATGGCGGCGCTGCTATGATTGCACTTATGAGCGATATGAAAATTGAAGAAACCGACCTCTTTCAGCCCAGATTTGGCGCTGACGGGTTAATCCCCGCAGTGGCGACCGATTCCAGCGACGGCCGCCTTCTTATGCTTGCCTATATGAACGAGGCGGCATTGAAGAAGACCGTCGAGACCGGAGAGGCCTGGTACTGGTCGCGCTCGCGGTCGGAACTCTGGCGAAAAGGGGCGACCAGCGGGCATGTTCAGCGCGTCATCGAAATCCGCACCGATTGCGACCAGGACGCGATTCAACTCATTGTCGAGCAAACCGGGCCGGCATGTCACACCGACCGGCGCTCCTGTTTTTATCGCGTTGTAGAAACGCCGGAAGGACTGAAGCTCAAATTCAAGGATTGAGCGTCAGGGCAGTTTCAACATCGCGCCAATCGACAATCTTGAAATTCTGCCGCTGCCCGCGCGGATAGTTGTACCCATCCTGAACGACCAGAATCCCACGCGGATACGCCGAACCGAGCGCAACTGACGTCACTTCTATGCCGTCGGTTTCCTCTGCGCCGTCAATGCCGGCGCCAGTGACGATTTCAAACCGGCCAATAAATGAATCGTCCGCCATGTCGTAAACGGCATAGCTGTCATTGCCTTGCGATGAGGCGACAAGATAGCGACGGTCTTCATCTTTGTAGATCGCCAGTCCTTCGACATCGGCGGCGACGCCACTTTCGCTTCCTATTTCGTCGACAAGAACCGGCGTGGAAAAGCTTTCATCCCGGTACGTTGATTTCCAGACGCCGCGCAGTTCTTCGCCAATGTAAAGTACGTCCGCCTCATCGTCGAAAACGCATCCTTCAA
>CAMYNO010000043.1 GCA_947259815.1 uncultured Parvularculaceae bacterium | reverse complement strand
GGTTTAACGGTTGGAAACGCAACGGACGAAAAGGTTAAGTCCGGCGTTACCATCTTGCGCTGCCGCGATGCATTCATCGCCGCCGCCGATATTCGCGGCGGCGCCCCTGCGACACGGGAAATTGACGTATTAGAGCCAGCCAATCTTGTCGGGCGGGCCGACGCTATCGTGTTGGCCGGCGGATCGGTTTTCGGCCTCGCCGCTGCGGATGGCGCTACGCAATATCTTTCCGCCGCAAATGTCGGGTTGCGACTGGCGCCGAACACGCCGGCGGTTCCCATCGCACCGGCGGCGGCGCTTTATGATCTTGCCAATGACGGCGACAAAAACTGGAATGACGGCGCACCCTATTCGGCGCTCGGCGTAAAAGCCTGTGAAAATGCTAGTGCTGATTTTGAGATTGGCTGCGTCGGGGCCGGTCGCGGCGCCATGGCGGGGTTGGTTAACGGCGGCCTTGGTTCTTCGTCCATCGAACTTGATGATGGAACCATGGTCGGCGCGCTTGTCGCTATTAATCCCGTGGGTTCGCCCTATATGCCCGACGGCGAAGCGTTTTATGCGTGGCCTTGGGAAATCGGCGACGAATTTGGCGGAAGAAAACCGCCGCAATCGCGTGATACCGCCGAACCCTTCCCGCCGCTGGCCCGCATTAAGCAAACGACGACGCGTGAAAATACGACTCTCGCCATCGTCGCAACATCGGCGGAACTTTCGCGGGTCGAGGCCAAACGCGTCGCCATGATGGCCCATGACGGTATCGCACGGGCCATAAGACCCGCTCACACGATGTTCGACGGCGACATTGTTTTTGTGATTTCAACGGCTGCAACGAAGCTGGGACCGCAAGATCCGGCGGCACGAGCGCTTTTGGTTACGGCTGTTGGCGCGGCGGCCGCGGATTGCCTTGCCCGCGCCATCGCCCGCGGCGTTTACCAATCTTCGTAATAAAACGCCCATCGGCCCGATACTTGAATGGTTCCAGCGCCGGCGCTTCGGCGTCGCCCTCGTTTGTACAGATAGGGCGCAATGCGCGACTTTCTATTACTCGGCGCCGTCGCGGCGCTTCTGGCGATTACACTTCGCCGACCATTTGTCGGGGTTATCGCATGGGCGTGGTTTACGATTATGACGCCGCATCAGATCGCCTATGGCGTCTACGGCGTGCCCATTAACCTCTTGATTGCCTGCGTTACGCTATTTGCCTATGTCGTCTCCGGCGAAATTATGAAACTGCGCGCGGATCCCGTGACCGCATTGATCCTGGCCCTGGCGGGATGGTTAACCCTCGCCCAGATATTCTCACTCGACCCGCAAAACTCGGCGCCGCACACGGATCGTTTTTTGAAAACGCTGTTGTTCGTCTTCGTTTGTGCACAGATGACGACCACCAAGCTGCGCCTGAACGCATTGATCTGGATCATCGTCGCCGGCATTGGTTTCTTTGCGGCAAAGGGCGCTCTCTTTACGATTTTCACCCTTGGTGAATTTCGTGTGCAGGGGCTTCCCGAGACCATCATCGAAGACAATAACCATTTTGGCATCGCTACGGCGACGGTCCTGCCGCTGATGCTTTATCTGCGTTCACAAGCGAAAAAGGCATGGCTGCGCACCGGCCTCACCGCTCTCTTTTTGCTTTCCGTACTGGCAATTATCGGAACGCACTCACGCGGCGCCTTTATCGCGTTGGTCCTCTTCGGCGGAATCCTCTGGCTGCGCTCGCATCATAAATTCGCCCTCATCGCAGCGGCTGTCCTGGTGCTTGTACCCTCCGTCGCCTTCATGCCATCGAAATGGACCGATCGCATGACGACAATTACGTCAGCGACTGAAGACAAGTCGTTCATGGGGCGTGTCGACGCCTGGGTCATCAATACGAAACTTGCAGCGGCGCATCCTCTCACTGGCGCCGGGTTACGCAACTCCTATCAATATGATGTGGCGCGCACGGTCGATTCAGAGCGCGGCGCCAGAGCGCGCGCGGCCCACAGTATCTATTTCGAGATGCTGGGCGGCGCCGGGTTTATCGGCCTCGGGTTATACCTTGCCCTGTACGGCGCCGGCTTCATGTCAGCGTGGCGCGTTTTCGCAAAACGCAATGATGCGGGCGTGGAACCATGGAAGGGCGAGCTTGCGCGCGCCATTCAGGTTTCCCTTCTGATCTTTGCCGTTGGCGGCGCGTCGGTATCCATGGAAATGTGGGATGGCTACCTGCTCCTTATCGCCTGCGCCGGCGCACTGGCGCATATGTCGCCCAAACCGGCGGCATTGCCGAGATATGCCGAAAGAAATGACGGGTCGAAAACGCCGCCACGGTCCAAACGACCGCGCCTCGCGCCAGCTATTACTCGTGCCTAGTGATTATGCGCCGCCACGGCCGCAGATGGCGCCGCCGGCGCCTCTGACGATTTCACAGGCTGGGTGGAAACGCGCGCAGGCGAGTGTTCTTCCTGTGCGGGCTCGGTATCCGGGCACTCCCCGCCAACATCAATCTGAACGGTGCTGTGGTGTATCTTGAATTCCGCTGCGAGGAATTCTTTCGTAGACTTGATCGCCGCCGCCGCATCGTCCGCCTTATCGACACAGGCATGGAGCGTTATTCTCGGCTGGTCGGGCGTTATCTGCCAGATACGGATATGATGGACATCCTTGATCGTGGGCGAATGCGCCTTCAGGCCTCTCGCCAGAGTGGCCGTGTCGATATTTTCCGGCGCCCCTTCGAGCAGGATGAATCCGGTTTCCTTAATCAGCCGTATGGCGGAGAAGCCAATCAGCACCGCAACCAGAACGGAGAGAAGCGGGTCGATCCGCACCCACCCGGTCAAGGATATAACGATGGCGCCGAAGATGGCGGCGACCGATCCCAGCAAATCGCCCATGACATGAAGCATCGCACCGCGGATGTTCAAGTCCTGCTGGCCGCCATGAAGAATCAGGAACGCAACGACATTTGCCACAAATCCAGCAGCCGCAACCCACAACATAAGCGGCGCATCAACAACAACCGGCGACTGGAAGCGTTTGATAGCCTCAAAAACAATCCAGCAAAGCAGTATCGCGAGCAGGATGCCGTTAACGAATGCGGCCAGAACCTGCGCGCGCCGATAGCCAAAATGTAGATTTGAGTCGGCCGGCCGCATCGCGAGAATTTGCGCACTGGCGGCTAGTCCAAGCGCAAGCGCATCGGTCAGCATATGGGTCGCATCGGCAAGCAGCGCCAACGAGCCCGACAGCAAACCGCCAATGACTTCGACAACCAGGAAGGTCGCGATTACGCCAAGGGCAAGCAGCAGCCGGCGGCTGTTATCGGCGCCGTCATCAACTTGATGCGTGCAATTTGTCATGCGTCGGCAGCTCTTTCCCCGAACGCTTTGCGTGAAGCCCCGTCCGGGATTACAATAATCCTTATTACAGCATGGCCGCAAGGAATACACGCAAAGACCTAACGCGTTTCATACAATTTTAGATTGTTTTCATTAGCCATTCGGGCCGAATATGTAGTGACGTGATAACATATTCCCTGCTATTCTTGTTCACTTCGAGCGCGGTGGGGCGTTCGGATAAGGAGGGGGCCGCCGCGTTGTGTTCGGGGTGTTTTCACAAATCGACGGATTCCTGGCAAGCCTGACCGCCGCTGGCGTCAGCACGGCCGGCATTATCACCGCTCGTTCTTTCGGTGCATCGGCAGAGCGTAACGCCGGCTATTTTTCGGCGTTTGCCGTCGGCCTGTTAAGCGTCGCCGTCATATTACATTTGATCCCTGAAACGGTCGCATTTTCCGAGGGCTCGATCGGCTGGGTATTTGGCGGTTTCGCCATCATGGTGCTGATTGGAATAGCGGCGCAGGCGTCGGTTAACAGAAGCGGCGACGGCGCCGCCCTGCTCTTTGGCTATGCGACGATAATCGGTCTCGCGACCCATTCGTTTCTCGACGGCATCATTTACGCCGCCGCCTTTCAGGATAATGCTTTTACCGGATGGTTCGCGACCGGTGGATTGCTCCTCCACGAGTTCCCGGAAGGCATCATTGCCTTCTTCCTTCTGGCGCAGGCCGGTCTTTCAAGAGTCTCGGCGATGGCGCTCGCATTT
This sequence comes from uncultured Parvularculaceae bacterium, assembly GCA_947259815.1. Classification (GTDB taxonomy): domain Bacteria; phylum Pseudomonadota; class Alphaproteobacteria; order Caulobacterales; family Parvularculaceae; genus Hyphococcus. The sequence goes on along the minus strand of CAMYNO010000043.1, from coordinate 691 downwards.
GTCGCCGCATCAGGAACGACCCTAGCCGGCAATGTGTTAGCAAATCTGGCCATCTGGCTGACAACCGGCCCCTCTATGGCGGCCATGACCGGGGCGGCCGCCGGCGCGTTAATTTACGTTCAGATCGTTCATCTTGGACCGCATGCTTCGCGCGCGCCCAAGCGGCGCGGATATCTTGCCGCGCAACTTGGCGCCGCCGTCGGCATCGCCGCAATTGTCCTGAACAATATGGCCGGCGCTCATTGAACCTGACGGTCCCGGTCAGGCAATCGGCAGTAAGAAAAACGCAGTAGCAGCCACGGCATAAGTGACAGCCAGAACACTCATGCGCAGGCTGGTATTGCGCATCAGGTACAGCGACACCGGAATCAGCATGAGGTTCAAGATGATGAGGAACCAGGCGAAGTTCGGGCTAGGCGCAAGATCGACAAGCGCGGGCGGCTGAAAGACACCTTCATCCGTTTCAAACCCCTGCGCCAGCCAGGGCAGCCCGCGCGCCATATCAACAGATATCACAAGGCCAATGAAGGCTTTTGAGAGGTCAGACATGGTGATGCGCGCGGTACGCATGAAACTGATCGCTTTTGTCGTCACCGCGAAGGCGTATTCCCGACCGGCGATCAGTCCGAGGAACACCCAGGTGGTCGACATCGGAACGTCGTTCAGTTCCTTGAAATAGAACAGGAGCGAG
>CAMYNO010000042.1 GCA_947259815.1 uncultured Parvularculaceae bacterium | reverse complement strand
CCGGTCTTGTCACCAGCCGGGCGACGTCAATGATGTTCAATGTCGTTCAGTCGAATGAGTGGAGCCGGTTTGCGACGATCAATCTGTATCGAACCATTCGCGATCATGTAGGCGAAGACAAACTTCAGATCGTGACTTTCCGCGACCGAAACAGAATGGAGTAGGGCGCGCCGTCAGTGATGGCCGTCGTGATCGGTTTCGCCATCACGGATTTCGAAGGCCCGGTGAATTTCTTCGGCCTTTTCCAGGTCCAGCCGAAAGCTTGGCTCGGCTCCGGCGGCGATGTCGCGGGTTACGCCGATGAGCATGAGATGGGCGCCGCCCGGCGCGAATGACGTTTTCGAGCCGGCGGGAAGGGGAATGCGGTCGACTCTTGCCATCGACATCACGCCGTCGGTCATTGTCGATTGATGAATTTCGACGGAGTCGGCGAATTTTTCGCCAATGCCGGCAATACCGACAAGGGCGTCATCCGTGTCGGTTCCGTTGCAGATCGTCAGATAGGCCGCGCTCACCGGCTGACCGGCGCGGGCGGATTTCGTCCAGGCGTCAATGATTGTAATGCCTGGCGGGCATTGCGCGCTCGCTTTTTCCTCGGTCGGGCCGCCGCATGATGCGGTTGCTAACAGCGCGGCTATCAACAAATGTCGCATGGATGCTCCTGTTCGCGCCCGGTTGGCGCCTGCCTCGGATAGCGTTAATACAAACCCGCAGCAAGGAACAACGCGCCTTATGAACGCATCGGAAATTACCCGCCTACAAACCTATTTGCGCACCAAATTCGGGGCCGACGGACTGGAAGTGCGCGGGCGCCCGAACAAGGACGATTCAGCCGAGGTATATCTCGACGATGAATTCATCGCCGTGGTTTTCAAAGATGATGAAGACGGCGACGTTTCCTACGACTTCAATATGGCCATTCTGGAGATAGATCTTCCAGAACAGCCAGACGCTTAGGGGGCCGCGCCTTGCGTGAGGCGCCTGTCGGCATTCTTGGCGCATTCGTCGCCGAGCGACCCTATCTCTCAATCGGATTGCTGGCGCCGGGGCTTGCCGCGCTGGCGGTTGTCGGCGCTCGTCAGGCCGGCGTCGGGGCCGGGGAGACGATTGCGCTTCTGACTTTAACCGCCGCGCTCATTCTGGTTGCGCCAATGGCGATTGCCGCCGCCGCGCCGCGCGGCGGATTTGCTCTCGCCGGTTTTGCCGTTGCGATATTGGCGATAACGATCATGCTGACGGCGACGGATATGCGCCTCATTCAATTGCCCGTGTCGATCCCGCCGCCGCCGCGCGCACTTGTTCTGGCGGCGTTCGCTTATTTCGCCTTTCTGGCGGCGCTTGCGCCCCTGGCGCGAAACGTGACGCGGCTCGGCGTTCTTGCGTCTTTCGGTGCGGCGTTGGGTGTTGCGGGCGCGGCCGGGTATCTTGCACTTGAGGGATATCTTGACGCCGATGGCGGCGCGATTGCGGTTGCTCTGGCGCTGACCCTTGGGGTTGGAACCGGCGTAAATGTCGCCGCCGATTTCTCCAACTTTTTTGCAGCCGGCGAGAACCGCCAGCGCGCCGCCGCGGCCGCCGGCCATAGCGCCGTGGCGCCATCCGCCTTTTCGTTGATGGCGCTTATTATCTTCCTGTTTTTATATTCTCTCACTGCGTATGAGGGTGCGTTGGATCTACGGCTAATCTGGGCCGGATTTACGACCTCCGCCGCAGCGATTGGCACCGCGCTGGTCGCCGTGGTCGGCGGGCTGGTTTTAAGCAATATCAGCGAGCGCGCGGCGGTCGATGAAAACCGTCGGCGGCGCTGGTTCGCTGAACGCTGGCGGCCCATGCGCCTCGCCTTGCCGGCGTCAACCGCGATGGCGGCAATCGCCATTGCCGGGGTGTTTTTTGTCATCGCCGCCTTTGAGGTCGGGATAATTGCGCCGGTGCGGTTCATTGTATTTATCCTGCTGCTTTGCATCGCCGCCGCGCTGGCTTTCGTCTCTGTACGAACGAGCACCCTGATTGCGCTTAACCTGGCGGTGAGTGCGATTCTCGCCGATTATGCGATTGCGGTGATCGGTGTTGCGGCGCCGACGACGGGCGACCGCTTTGCGGCGCTGACGCTTGCCGCGATAGCCCTTGGCGCGCTCACGGTGAGCTGGCGTGACGCCGGGGATACATGGCGCAACGCCCGCGATATTGTCGAGAACGCTTTAAGCGACGGCTTGCGGCGCTATCTCTTTATCGTCGGCGCGGGCGCGGCGTCGCTATATGTGACGGAATATGCGCTTAGCTGGAGTGGCGCGGTGCCGACAACAATCTATTTCCTGATGGTCTCATTGATTGCGCTCATCATCGCCCCGGCGGCGATGACGGCCATGTCGGCGCGATTTCGTCGCTAGAGCTCCTGCCGCGTCGGTGAATCATCAGGATGCTCAAGACACATAAATGCGCATTTTGAGACGGAATTGACGGAAGGGAACCGTCAACCGGTGAACCACTTTTCATTTAAAAAACGCTCTGGTCCAAACTGATTTGTTATTCAGCCGGCGGGGTCTGGTCGATGCTTTCGATAAAGGCGCGCACTTCGGCGTCGATCGCCCGCCATTCCGGCAAATAAGGCCGCTTGAACCGATAGCTGACATCGATCTTGTTGGAATATTCAAACTTTCGCCAGCACTCGGGACTGGGAATATCATCGCGCTCCTGGAAACAAAAAAGCGCAACGACTTTTTCATCGGCGTCGGCGCCGACAAACAGCTCGGTATCGGAATACCCGTTGGTCGGAACATCCGCGCGCCGTTCGGCAAAGGCGAATTTCGTCAGCTGGTAGGGTGTCCTGACGCCGCGCCGGTCGATGACATTAGGCATGTAAAGCGTCTCGATACGCTCGGCCTCGGCAATCGGCGAGGCGCGTTTGGCGATCGTGATATACAGCCGCCGGGTTTTCGGGTCGTCATCGACAAATTCGCGGCGATGGGTCGGCGTGTAGCCGTCCATGGTCGGCCAGAGGGCGTAAAGCGAGACTTCATCGCGGGCGCCGCCGCGCCGGGCGCGCGGATAGACGGTGTAATTTGCGGCGGGAACAAATCTGTGGCCCGCAATATCGACGGCAATCGGCTCTTCGGTGATTGCCGGGCTGGGCAGATCGCCTTTGAATTCTTCGTAGCTGGGGCCGACATAATAATAGAGGAAGATCGCACAGAGCACGAGCGTGGCGAGGAAAATGCCGATCGGGTAGCGCCAGCTCGATTCTTCCTTGACCTGCTCGCCGCCAAATCCGCCGTATCCGTTGCTCATGACGCCTTCCTTGCTTCCGGAAAATCGGAATGGCGCTTCCTAGCATAGGCTGCGCCGACGTGAAACGCCGGCGCGCCTGATTTGGCCCGAATTGTGCGCGAGTTGCGCCCGAATTGCGTTTGCGCTTCGGCCCAGATCTGCGGACCCGTAGGGCTGCGGCCTACAGCATGGCGCACTTAATCGGATTCGGACGCCATGCTTTAGTTCTTTGTTTATCGCGTGTCTTTTTGCGCATAACCGGTTTCCACTTATGCGCGACACGCTTTAGAGTCGGTCGATCATGTCCGCGACGAGCGGATGACGCACGACGTCGCCGCGGGAAAACTTGACGACTTCCACGTTTTCAAGCCCGTCAAGTTTGTCAGCGACGTCCTGAAGCCCCGACATGCCCGGCAGTAGGTCATTCTGTGCCGGATCGCCCGTCACCACCATGGAAGAGTTCCAGCCCAACCGCGTGAGCAGCATCTTGAGCTGGCCATAGGTGCAGTTCTGAGCCTCGTCGATGACCACGTAAGCATTGTTCAGCGTGCGCCCGCGCATATAGGCGATGGGGGCAATTTCTATGACGCCTTCAGCCATGAGCGCTTTCAGCCGTTTGGAGGACAGCCGGTCGATCAGCGCGTCATAGAGCGGGCGAAGATAGGGCGAGAGCTTGTCTTCCATGTCGCCGGGCAGATAGCCGAGGCTTTCGCCGGCTTCGACGGCCGGACGCGACAGGATGATGCGCCGCACCGAACCGGATTCAAGCGCTTCAACCGCTTTTGCGACGGCGAGAAAAGTTTTTCCCGTGCCAGCTGCGCCGATTGCGAATACCAGAGGCGCAATATCGATGGCGTCGAGCAACTGTTGCTGGGATTCATTCTGTGCACGGATATTCTTTCTATATTTCTGATCCCTGAATTTTTCCTGTTTTACCGGTTCGTCGACGGGCGACCATTGCGGTTCGTCAAAAAGACGGCGCACATTGTCAGTTTCAGCAAATTTGTCGGTCTCATGCATGCGTCGCTGCGTACGACGCGCGGAGCGTTTCGCCATTCGTCTCTCCTAAATGTGGGATGGGATCATGTTGGCTAATGGCCATCGAAACGCGAAGGGCAAAAATGCGTCCGGGGCCAACGGGCAAACCCGGTAATAGAGGAACAGTCCTCAAGCCGCACTCTGGCATTACACCGCCTGACGCAAACGCGATTCAGCAACCGGTATTATGAATATACTGATTTGCGCTTCCGCCCAGAGGCGAAATGCAATCTTCGCAAAAAATTCGAATTGATTAACGTCGGCGAGCGCCAAGAGAACAGTATCGTTACGACGCCTGTGCCTTGGCGAGGTTCGCCATATAGGCGCCGGAGATTTTCGCATGTGCTTCCGGCGCATAGTTCTGCCAGGAGGTCCGCCCGCGCGAAGCATCGACCACAAAGATTGGTTCTTTGGGCGCAAGGTAGGGGGCAAGCGCATTGCGTACGCCGACCGCCGTCAGATCGCAGGTAACGCTCCATACATTATCGACAATGCGGAACGCGCGGCCAAGGGTATGTATAGCCGATTCGAGACGTCCGGCGGCGCCTTCGCCGCTTTCAAAAATGATGACGAAGTTCGACGTGGCCGGCGCCTGGCGCTGTCGACCGGGGGTGATCGGGGCGGGGTTGCCCTGATCGCGTCGGCCAAAGGTTGGGCCGGTGTTCTCTTTCGTCGTTTCGACCTTTTCGCCAAAGAACGCAGCAAGCACCGATTCGCGGCTTGCTTCGCGCCAGGCGCGGCTGCCGGCCGGGGCGATCAGCGACCAGCTCGCGAGGCGGCCCTCATGAGCGTATTTGCGCAATTGTTCAGTCGTATACGGTCCGTAAACCTTTTCTTCGACTTTAACGCACCAGTTTTCAGCGGCGATCATAGGATTCATCCCAGTTAGTTCGTTTATCGCGGTTTCTTACCGAATGGTTTTGCAACTCTCGGGCCAGCATCGCGGGTGGAATCGGGCGTTGCGGTTTCTTCAATGACGTCGGAAAT
>CAMYNO010000041.1 GCA_947259815.1 uncultured Parvularculaceae bacterium | reverse complement strand
GTTGAGATCGTCTCCCGCGAGCCAGCATTTATAGGCTTTTCCTTCGGACAGTAATTGTTCCGCGATTTCCACATGGCGATCGCGCTGCGCATATTGTGAGATTGGCTCGCCATCCCAATCGAGACCGAGCCAGGAAAGGCCATCCAGTATAGCCTCGACCGCTTCTTCATTGTGGCGCGCGCGGTCTGTATCTTCGATCCGCAGGAGGAATTTGCCGCCGCGACCGCGCGCGTAAAGCCAGTTAAAAAGCGCCGTGCGGGCGCCGCCAATATGGAGATAGCCGGTCGGCGAGGGGGCAAAGCGCGTTACCGGCGCGCTCTTTTCTGAATCAGGCGTGGTCATTTCGGCTGTGGACCTTCTGGTTAGACCCATCCTCTTTTTCGTGCGACAGTATGGGAAGTTGCGTCGTCCGATAGCACAAAATTTTCAATGGCGCCTATCCAGCGGTGACGACAGAATTTCGAGAAACACGGCGCCGTGAACGGGACTATTCCGTTTGGCTTGAGGCTGCGTCTCGCCGAATGGCGAGGCTGCGCGCTGTCACCATCGAATGGCTGCGTCAGGATGTGGAAACAGCGGCGATCTGGTCGCCTGTCGCGATCGGCATCGGCGTTGGCGTTTACTTTGGACTTAAAACCGAGCCCCCGTTTGCTTTCGGCCTGATGGCGCTGGCGGCATCGTTACTGTGCCTTGCCGTAAGCGCAAAGCTACGGCGCTTTAGCGTTGTCGCGGTTCTGATATGCATCGGGTTTGTGGCCGCGGATTTGCGGGTCATGTCGATTACGACGCCGGTGCTTGACCGCGATTTGGGATTTCGCGCAGTCGAGGGACGTATCGTTTCCGTTGAACGGTCCGCATCGCGTGAGCGCTTTGTCATTGCGGTTTCGTCGATCAGCGGGCTTAACGCGAGCGAAACGCCGGCAAGGCTTCGCCTGACCTGGCGTGGCGCCCAAAGCGATATTGTCGCTGGCGACAGTGTTAAATTACGCGCCGGCCTCTCGCCGCCGCCGCCGCCGGCCGTTCCCGGCGGTTTTGATTTTGCGAGGCAGTTATATTTTCTGCGCATCGGCGGCGTCGGTTTTGCGGTCACGCCTCCGGAGAAAACAGCTCAGGCGAACCGGCATACGATGCGTATGCAGATCGAAAATGTTCGCAGCGCGCTTGCACACCGGATTACCGATATCGCGCCGGGGCAGGGCGGCGCCATAGTCGCCGCGGTCGTTACCGGCAAACGCGACGCAATTTCCGAAGAGGCGCGCAGTGCGCTCCGCGATGCAGGACTGGCGCATCTTCTTGCGATATCGGGGCTTCATATGGGGCTTGCAACGGGGCTCATTTTCTTCGCCGCGCGGGCGATCTTTGCCGCCATCGAACCGATAGCAATACGCTTCCCGACCAAGAAATGGGCTGCCGTCGCGGCGCTTGCTGCGGGCTTTGCTTATTTGTTGCTTTCGGGCGCCTCATGGTCGCCCCGGCGCGCCTTTATCATGACGGCGATCATGCTCACCGCCGTGCTTTTTGACCGGCGCGCGCTGTCGCTTCGCAATGTGGCGATAGCAGCGACCGTTATTCTCCTAACAACGCCTGAAGCGCTCGTTCATCCGGGCTTTCAGATGTCGTTCGCCGCAGCGACCGCGTTGATCGCCGCTTATGAATGGTGGCGCGAACAGGCAAGGCCGGAACACGATTTCTCGCTGGCGACGAAGGTCAAGGATTACGCCATCGCGCTTATCGTCACCGATGTCGTGGCGTCATTGGCGACGGCGCCCTTCGCGCTTTATCACTTCAACCGCGTTGCGGTGTTTTCCCTACCGGCGAATGTGCTCGCGATGCCATTGATGGCTTTCTGGATCATGCCGGCGGCGGCGATTGGCGTCGTTTTGGCGCCGTTCGGGTTAGATGCGCCCGCATGGGCGGCCGCCGCCTATGGTGTTGACGTCATACTTTCCATCGGCGGCGAGGTATCGAGTTGGCCGGGCGCGGTATCCTTTACCCCTCAATGGCCAGTCGTAGCGTTGATGACCATCGTTGGGGGCGGTTTGTGGTTCGCGCTCGCGCGCTCGCCGCTTCGCTATGCCGGCGTGTTGGGCATACCCGTTGCCGCGGCAATCATTTCAACTGTTCCGCTCCCGGATATTTTCATCTCGTCCACAGGAAAAAACGTCGGCGTTGTTGTAACCACGCCAGCGCGCGAGCGGCAGGTCGCGCCTTTTTCAAGCCGGCGTGAAAAATTCGCCGTCGGCGTTTGGAACGAGTATGTTGGCGGTGACCCCGATCTCGAACGGCGCAGGATTGATGATATCGGCGAATGCGGCCGCGCCGGTTGTGTGTTCGCGATCAATGGAAAGAGCATTTCCATCATTCAATCGCGGTCGGCGTTGGCGGAAGATTGCGCGCGTGCGGATCTGGTGATCGCCATGTTTGCGGTGTGGGACAGGGAAAAAGCGGCATGCGCGGCTGCCTTGGTCGACAGGCGTTCAGTATGGGATGAGGGCGCCCACGCGATACGCCAAGTCGGTTCCGGTTTTGAAATCACAACCAACTTGTCAGCCCGTGGGCGACGACCGTGGACCGAGAATGAGCGGCGCGGCGATCAGTGATAGCGCCGCATCAGGCCAACGAGCTTTCCCTGCACTGCAACGCGATCAGGCCCATAAATGCGCGTTTCGTATTCCGGATTTGCCGCTTCCAGTGCAATAGAAGCTCCGCGTTTGCGCAGTCTTTTCAGCGTCGCTTCCTGGTCATCCACAAGGGCAACGACAATGTCGCCGGTATCGGCGGAGTCGCCGCGCTTGATGACAACATAGTCGCCATCATGAATACCCGCGTCGATCATCGAATCCCCCTGCACCTCAAGAATATAGTGCTCGCCCGAGCCAACCAGCGTATCCGGCGTCGCGATGCGGTCGACCTCATGTTGGATGGCGTCGATTGGTGTACCGGCGGCGATGCGGCCGAGCACGGGGAGTTCGCCGGAACTACCGCCGATAGGCTGGACATTGTCGCGCGTGCGACGCTTGAAGCCGCCATCGACAATGGATGGAGAGAAGCCAGCCTGCGCAGCGGGGCTGCGCGCAGCATCGGTTTCCGGCGGCAGACGCAGGACTTCAAGCGCTCGCGCCCGATTCGGCAGACGCTTGATAAAGCCGCGTTCTTCGAGTGCTGTAATAAGGCGGTGAACGCCGGATTTTGACTTCAGGTCCAGCGCCTCCTTCATCTCGTCGAAGGAAGGCGAAACCCCGGTTTCGCTGACGCGCTCATGGATAAATGCAAGTAGCTCGTGTTGTTTTTTGGTCAACATTGGACGCGCTCGCTATTCATTTTCGTCTCCGGGGCCGCATTACCGCTGGGCCCATCATTTTCAATTTTTTCCGTCGGGACAGAGGGTTAGCGCCGCGCGCTGACATTCCGGCCGGGGAACAAAGCAAAAACGTTCTATGGTTGTTCTTTTGCCGGGTCAACCGGGGCGGCAATTTCGCGTGGACGGCCCCTAGGCCGTTGCGGTTGGATTGAGAAGCGCGCGGGTCGCCGCGGCGACATCCGTCTGGCGCATCAGGCTTTCCCCGACGAGAAACGCCTTCGCGCCGGCGCCGGCAAGGGTGACGAGATCGGCGTGGCTGTTGATGCCGCTTTCCGAAACGAGGAGCGCGGATTTCGGGGCCAGCGCGGCCAATTCATGGGTGACGGCAAGATCGGTCACGAAACTGTTCAGATTGCGATTGTTTACGCCAATCAGGTCGGCGCCTAGTGAGACAGCGCGAGCCATTTCATCGCGGTCGTGAACCTCGACAAGTATGTCGAGCGACCATTCTTCGGCGGCGGCCTTGATTTCCGCCGCCTGATCGTCGGTGAGGCACGCCATAATCAGCAAAAAGCAGTCAGCGCCCCATGCCCGCGCCTCGACCGCCTGATAGGGGTCGATCATAAAATCCTTGCGCAAAACGGGCAGGGAGACGGCGGCGCGCGCTTCGCGTAAATATTCCGCGCTTCCCTGAAAACTCGGACCGTCGGTGAGCACAGACAGGCATGCCGCGCCGCCTTGCTCATAGGCGCGGGCGTGCTCGGCGGGGGCGAAGTCCTCCCGGATAAGGCCCTTTGAAGGACTTGCCTTTTTTATCTCGGCAATCAGGGCAAACCCGGTGGACGCTTTTCGTTCCAACGCGGCGCGAAAGCCGCGCGTAGCGGTTTCCCGGGCGAGCGCTTCCAATGATGCGACCGGCGCGTTGCGTTTCGCGGCGGCGACTTCGTCGCGCTTATAGGCGATTATTTTGTCAAGAATGGTCACGGCGCGCTGTTCGATATTTCTACGAGTTTTGCCAATGCTGTCGCTGCGGCGCCGGAGTCGATTGATTGCTCCGCCTTGCGCGCACCCTCGTTGATATCGCCGGCAACGTCGCTGACGACCAGTGCCGCGGCGGCATTCAGGACAGCGATATCACGATAGGCGTCTTTTTCACCGGCAAGTAATTGGCGGATCGCGTCAGCATTGCGGGCGGGATCGCCGCCCTTCAGATCTTCAGATTTTGCTGCTTTAAGGCCCGCGTCTTGCGGCAAGATTTCGAATTCGCGGATGGCGCCGTTTCGCAACTCGGCGACATGGGTTTTCGTCGTCGTCGTCAATTCGTCGAGGCCATCGCCGCCGTGAACGACCCAGGCCGAAACGACTCCGAGATGCGGAAGCGCCTCGGCAATCGGACGCACAAGTTCACGGGCATAGACGCCAAGCAGTTGACGTTTGGCGCCGGCGGGATTGGAGAGGGGGCCGAGGACGTTAAACATGGTGCGCACGCCCAGCGCTTTGCGCACCGTCGCGGCGTGCCGCGTCGCGCCATGATGGCGAACGGCGAACATGAAGCCGATATTCGCCTCGCGAATGCATCGTGAAATCAGCTCAGGTGATATATCCAGATTGACGCCAAGCGCTTCCAGCACTTCCGAGGAACCCGACTTCGATGACGCCGCCTTGTTGCCGTGCTTGGCGACGGGAACGCCGGCGCCGGCGATGATCAGCGCTGCGGCGGTCGAGATATTGAATGTATCCGCGCCGTCGCCGCCCGGGCCTGCGGTATCGATGGCGCCTTCCGGCGCGGTGACTGAAACGGCGCGCGCGCGCATGGCCGTAGCGGCGGCGGCAATTTCTTCCACGGTCTCGCCACGCGCCCGAAGAGCGGCCAGAAACCCGGCGAGT
>CAMYNO010000040.1 GCA_947259815.1 uncultured Parvularculaceae bacterium | reverse complement strand
GTCGGCGCTCGACGATGTTATTGTCGAAATCGGAAGCGATGATAGCGACGCCCGCAAGGAAATTAAAAAAGCGGTCCTGCGCGAAGAGCGCGACGAGCTTAATGCGCGCATTCAGGAATTGTGTTGCGAGATTGAGGCAACGCAAACCCGCGGCGCCGATGATGCTTTGACAAAGCAGCGTGTTCGCCGGTCGGAACTTGGCGACCCGCTTGCGGCGGCTGATTTCGGCATCGGCAAAAGCGCTATCTTGGGTAAGGCGCTCGATGACAAACTGGCGACCATGAAAGAGCAGCTCGACTGGATTGCTTTTGCGGTGAACGTTCATGTGGAGCTTCTTGGCGCCGACAGCCGGTTGCTTGAGTTCACGGACATGCTTGGCGACCAGCTTCTCGAATTGCGCAGCATGGTTGCACCATCCCAAAGGACGCATCAAACAGCCGAGAAATCGGCTGCATAGCGCCCGGCGGCGTTCATTCGCCGTGGAAATAATCGTAAATCATTTGCGCCAGCGCGCTTGAAACCCCTTCAACCGCGGAGAGATCCGCGGGTTTGGCGCGCGCGACCTCTTTTGCTGAGCCGAAATGATTGAGCAGGGCGCGTTTGCGCTTTGCCCCGACGCCCGGAACGTCGTCCAGCGGGTTCGCGCTGATCGCTTTTTTGCGCTTGGCCCGGTGGGCGCCAATGGCAAAGCGATGCGCCTCGTCTCGCATCCGCTGCAGAAAAAACAGTCCCTGATCGCGCGGTGGCAACAGGAAAGGCGCTTTGCCCGGCATGACGATCTGGTCGTCGCCAGTGCCCATGGTCCGGTCGATGCGCTTTTCGCCGGTATCGGTTTCGCGGCGGGCCTTGGAAACGCCGATCACCGCAATTCCCTCCGTACCCGGCTCAATACCGAGTTCTTCAAAGACGCCGAGCGCGGCGCCGAGATGTCCCTTACCGCCGTCAATGATGACGAGATCGGGCCGCTCGGCGCCTTCTTCCTTCAACATGCGCGAAAAACGCCGCGTCAGCACTTCGCGCATCATGGCGTAATCGTCGCCGGCCGCGAGCTTGTCCGACTTGATGTTGAATTTGCGGTACTGGTTTTTGACGAACCCCTCCGGTCCCGCGACAATCATGGCGCCTACTGCGTTCGCCCCTTGAATATGCGAATTATCATAGACCTCGATGCGCTCTGGCGCGGCGTCGAGGCCGAGGACAGCGGCCAGAGCCTCAAGCCCTTTGCGCTGGGTTGCCGATTCGGCCATGCGGCGGGCGAGGGCTTCCTTCGCGTTCATCAGCGCCGCCGCGACGAGGTCGCGTTTCTCGCCGCGTTGCGGCTTGTGAAGCGTAACATTGCGTCCGGCCTTCAGCGTCAGCGCTTCTTCCAGCAAACGCGCCTGTGGCGGATCATGGGAAACGAGGACCGTGCGCGGCGGCTCGCGCCCGTCGTAGAACTGCGCAATGAACGTCTCCAGAATATCGGCTGGTTCCGCATCCTGCGTCTGGCGTGGAAAGAAAGCGTGATTGCCCCAATTCTGGCCCGCGCGGAAGAAAAAGACCTGGACGCAAACCTGACCGCCTTGTTCGTGCAGGGCGAAGATATCGGCTTCGCCGACGGTTGCGGCGTTGACGTCCTGCGTGCCCTGAATATGGGTAAGCGCGCGGATGCGATCGCGCAGGGCGGCGGCGCGCTCGAAATCAAGATCGTCTGACGCCGCCTCCATCTGTTTTGACAGCCCGCGTTGAACATCGCCTGTCTCACCGTCGAGAAACGACTTAGCCTCGGCGACGAGTTCTTTGTAATCTCCGAGCGAGATGAGGCCGACGCATGGCGCGGCGCAGCGTTTGATCTGGTGCAGCAGGCAGGGCCGCGTGCGCGCATCGTAAACGCTGTCGGAACAGGAGCGCAGCAAAAATGCTTTCTGCAAAGTATTCAGTGTGCGGTTTACAGCGCCAGCGGAAGCAAAAGGCCCGTAATATACCCCGGCGCGTTTGCGCGCGCCGCGATGTTTCAGGATTTGCGGCGCTTCATGATCTTCCGCCACCAGAATAAAAGGAAACGACTTGTCGTCGCGCAACAGCACATTGTAGCGCGGGCGCAATTGCTTAATGAGATTGGCCTCAAGAAGCAGCGCCTCTATCTCGGACCCCGTGACGACGAACTCCATCGCGCGGGTCTCTGAGATCATCCGCATGATGCGGTTCGAATGTCCGCCGGATTTTGCATAAGACGAAACCCGCGCCTTCAGGCTCTTGGCCTTGCCCACATAGAGGACATCGCCTTTTTCGCCGATCATGCGGTAAACGCCGGGTTTTGCCGGCAAGCGCGTGACGTGATCGGCAATGAGCGCCGCGCCTTTCGGCGGCTCGTCCTCGGTTTTTATGACTTCATCGTCCATAGGGGCGAAAATTCATCAGGATTTGCGGTTAACCGCGCGTTCACTATTTGGCATAAAGGATTCGTAATGAGAGCTAGTGCGCCGCGCGGCTGCGGTCAAACCGCCGGATAGCAAGGCGCAGCGGGGATCCATGTCGACGATCGTAAAAAGCCGTTCTGAAGTCACGTTCGTGCTTTTATTTTTTGTTGTACTGGCCATTGTCGGTATTGCCTGCGGTGGTTTCTTTGTGCGCGATTTTGCCCGCGCCAGAGCCAGCGCCGGGTGGCCGACCGCCGATGGCGTTGTGCTTTCTCAACTTAATCAGAACTCTGACAAGGTGCGCTACGCATATTCCTTCGCCGGCCGCAGCTATCAATCTACAAGAGCCCGGATGTTCAGCGCGCGGTTATTAAAGCAGTCGGAACGCGATTATGTTCCGGGCGATACAATCGCTGTCTATGTTGACCCGAGCGATCCCGCCTTTTCCGTTCTCCAGCCCGGCGGCGCGGCGCCGGCGTTTGTTGTCTTCGCCCTGCTGTCGGGGATTTGCATTTTCTTTGGCGTCGGCGGGGTTATCTGGACCTTTTCCGAAGGCGTCGAAGCGCAAAGCCTTAGCGGCGACGACGTCGATCAAGCCTGACCTTTTACCCGCATGATTTCGACGCCGGCGGCGTTCGCTTCCTCAATGGCGCGCGGTTTTTCAACGCGAATGCGAGCGGATATGGCCATTGGGTGGGAAAGCGCAAGGCTGGCGATTCGCTCGGCGAGCGTTTCCACCAATTTTATATGGCCTGACGCAATGATTGCCTTCACCCCTTCGGTAAGGCGATTGTAGCACATCACATCTTCCAGCCGGTCCGCTTCGGGCGCGCCGGGTTCGGCGACCTCGACTTCGATATCGATCCGTACAGGTTGCGATACGCCCTGTTCCTCGTCGTAAACGCCAATATAGGCGTCGAGTACGAGATCGCGCACAAAAATCAACCGGCGCGGGGCGGTCTCGCTGCGCGGAAGCTTCGTCACGCTTGCAGATTTCGTATTCTCGTTTGAGTTGCTCATTCATTCACCAATACATCGGGCGTTTGCCAGATTAGATGCTGGCCGCCATCGACCGCAATCATCTGGCCAGTCACCGCCTTCGCTGACGCCAGATACAACACTGTCTGGCAAATGTCGCCGGGGTCGGCGCCATAGCCGAGGATGGTCGCTTCGTTCTGTCGGCGCCAGTCTTCCTCCGATTGCCGTGGATTGCGTAAAGTCGGGCCGGGGCCGACCGCATTGACCCGAATGCCTTTCGGCCCAAGGGCCTGGGCGAGGGTCATGGTCAGCGTCAACAACGCAGCTTTCGAGGTTGTGTAGGATAGAAATTGCGGCGTCAGCTTGAGAACGCGCTGGTCGATGATGTTGATGACCGAGCCGCCCTTTGGCGATTGGGTCGCGAAGTCCTGGATCAGTTTCGCCGGCGCGCGCAAATTTGTATTCAGATGCTTGTCCCAGCTTTCGCGTGACATGGTCGCGATATCGTCGGCCTCGAATACAGACGCTGAATTGACAAGGAGCGAAACCGGACCGAGCGCTTTTCTCGCGGCATCGACGAGCGCAGCAGTTTCGGCTTCCTCAGAAAGGTCGGCCTTTACGCACGCCGTTTTCACACCGAATTTGCGCAACTCGCCGGCGGTCGCTTCCGCTTCGTCTTTCGAGGAACGATAGTGAAGCGCTACGTCATAGCCATTTTCGGCAAGGGCGAGGGCGATCGCTTTTCCGATACGTCTTCCGGCGCCGGTGACGAGTGCCGTCTTCGCGCTTGTCATTTTCTAGAATGCGCCCGACGTTTTGGCGAGGATATAGATAAAGCCGACATAGATCGCCACCATCAACGCGCCTGAAAGGCGACTGATATCGCGCCGGGTAAAGACGAAGGCGGCAAGAACAATCGCTGCAAACACCATCACGGGGATATCGAAGCTTCGTGACGCCGGATCGAAAACCGCAGTGCCGGCAAGGCCCGCTGCGCCGCCAACTGCAAAAATATTGAATATATTCGAACCGATGATGCCGCCAATAGCGACATCGGATTTCTTGTGCATCGCGGCTGCAACAACAGTTGCAAGTTCCGGCAGGGACGTGCCGAACGCGACAATCGTCAGGCCAATCAGTTCCTCGCGAACGCCGAGCCCGGACGCAAGAATAGACCCGTTTGTCACCAGAAGATGGGCGCCAATCGGCAGTCCGATCAGGCCGGCGATCACAAAGAAAATCGTTTTGAGGCTGATCTTGTCTTCGGCGATATATTCCTCGACTTCGTCGATGACCGGCTCACGCTCCGGCGAGCGCAGCGCGCGCACCCACATGTAGATCACATAGGCGATAATGCCGGCGAACAATCCTGCGCCGATCGGTGTGTTTATATGTCCCGGTGGAAGATAGGCGGCGGCGCAAAAGGCCGCCGTTGCGATCAGCATAACGACGGCATGGCGGCGCAGGCCGAGTACATGCGTGGTTACCGGATAAATGATCGCCGGCAGTCCAAGCACCAAAAGCACATTGGCGATATTCGAGCCGATAATGTTTCCAAGCGCGATGCCGTCATTGCCCGACGTAACCGCCTGCACCGTCACGACGAGTTCCGGCGCCGATGTACCGAAGGCGACAATGGTGAGGCTGATGATAAGGGCGGGTATCCTCATGGCTGCGGCAAGTCCCACCGCGCCGCGCACCAGCAGATCGCCGCCAATCAACAAAATGGCCAAACCAGAGACGAGCAGGAGTATCTCGGTAAGCATTCAATCCCTTATCAATAAATATCGAGCGCTAAAAACTGGAAAGCGTCCGCGCGCAGGCAAGCGCATTGATTGCGCGCCATGTGAT
>CAMYNO010000039.1 GCA_947259815.1 uncultured Parvularculaceae bacterium | reverse complement strand
GCGACGTCTCACCGCACTACGACTCAAGGATCGCGAAAATTATCGCGACCGGCAAGAATCGCAACGAGGCGAGACGGCGGCTATTGAGTTCGCTACAGGCGAGCGCGCTTGTCGGGCCGGCGACGAACCGCGATTTCCTCATCGACGCCTTGCAGCGCGACATGTTTTGTAATGGCGCGGCGACAACAGCCTTCATTGCGGAGGAATATGGCGAGGCGGGGTTTGCAAATCCTATCGGCGCGACGGAGTTCGCTATCGCCGCAACGCTGCATTTTTGCCTGATGCGGGATGCAGCCCATGCGAAGTCGCTCAGCGTCGCCCGCGCGTTACTGAACTGGTCGAGCACTGGCGAACTGAGCAGCGCCTATAGCTACAGCCATGACGGTCAAAATATTAAGGCCGCAGTTTCGCCTTTGAGCGCAACGCAATATCGCACGATATTGGACGAGGTTGCGTACAGAGTCGAGATTGAAAGGCTCGAAGGTAATTCGGCGGTATTGTTGCTAAACGGACAGCGCCACTCGGTCGTATTCTATCAGGCCGATGAGTATTCCATTTCAATAGCAACAAAGACACATCAGCTTACATTGCAAGTGGCGCAAAGCGGAGATGCAGCGTCGGAGGCGAGCGATGGATTTATCGTTGCCCCGATGCATGGGCTAGTGACGCAAGTGTTCGTAAAACAAAACGACACCGTCACGAAAGGTCAGCGTCTTGCCGTCATCGAAGCCATGAAAATGCAGCATGAAATTGCCGCAGACATTGATGGAACAGTCACTTCAATAGGCGCGCAGCCAAACGCACAAATCGCCGCTGGCGATACAATTTTTGAAATTTCGCCAAGCGGATAAGGACACGCAAAATGGAGCAAGCGGAAGCTTTTCTGAATGAATGCCGCGCCCTTAACGCGCTGCTTGCGCCGCTTGACGATGCAGATTTTGAGCGCGTAACCGCGTTTAAAAACTGGACGCTAAATGACATTCTGCGCCATCTGCATGTCTGGAACCGCGCGGCGGATCTGTCTCTTCAGGATGGCGACGCATTCAAGAGGTGGGCGACGACGCTCGTCGAACCGTTCCAGAAAAACGCCCTGCGCGCTTTTGAACGGGATAGTGTAAACGGCGTTGCTGGTCGCGCATTGCTGAACACATGGTCAGAGTTTTATCCGGAAATGGCGGCGCACTTTGCCAAAGCGGACCCATCACAACGGCTCGAATGGGTCGGGCCGACAATGAGCGCCAGATCGTCAATTACGGCGCGTCTGATGGAGACCTGGGCCCATGGGCAAGCGATCTATGACGAACTTGGCGTTATGCGCGAGAATACGGATCACATTAAAAATATCGTCGTGCTCGGACTGAACACCTATGGCTGGACATTCATCAATCGCGGTGAAACTCCGCCGGAGCCGCGCCCGCAACTTGTCCTTACAGCGCCGTCGGGCGAAATCTGGAAATATGGCGAAGACGCCTGCGATGAAAAAATCGAAGGTCCGGCCGAGGAGTTCTGTCAGGTTGTCACGCAAACCCGCAACATTGCCGACACCACGCTGAAGCTAACCGGCCAGAACGCAACGCGATGGATGGCGAACGCTCAATGCTTTGCCGGGCCGCCAAACGATCCCCCGGTGCCGGGCGTACGCAGAATAAAGCAGCGCTAACCGCTGTTCCGGTTGCGGCCGATGACCGGAAACTGTTCGATCTCGGCCACCGTTCCCGACACCGGCGCAGACTTCTCCGACAGCCAGAATACCGCGTGATTGGCGATATCTTTCGGTTGCAACAGCTTGCCGGACGGCGCCGCAAGCTTCCCAACCCGCTCGTACCAGTCATCGGGCGCGCCCGCCTGACGCTGAATTTCAATTTCACCGTCCGTATACGTCCAACCCACATTGAGCTGGTTGACCCGAATCCGATCCTCGCCCAATGCATCGCCGAGATTTCGCGTCATCGTCATCAATGCCCCTTTGGACATTGAATATATCAGGATAAATGGCGCGCCGCAGTGAGCGTTGATTGAACCGATATTGACAATTGATCCCGGCGCGCCGCGTTCCCGGCAATGACGCACGAAAATTTGCGACAGCGCCAGTGGCGCACGAACATTGACGTGAAATACGTCATCGAATTGTGAGGATATCTCCGTGTCGATCGTGCTGCGTGGAAAAATCGCAGCATTGTTGACGAGACCATCGACCGCGCCGAATGCATCGCGCGCGGCATCAAAGATTTTTTGCGGCGCAGAGTCTTCGACCAGATCAGCAACAACAAATGCGCCGCGGTCGCCATAGGCTTTCGTTCTCTCCGCAAGAGCATCCGAGGCGCGGCCATGAACCATGACATTGCCGCCTTCGGCAAAGACAGCGTCACAGATCGCCGCACCGATGCCGGCCGCGCCGCCAGTCACAATAACGGTTTTGTCCTTCAGCAGTTCAGTCACGCGGTATCAGCCCTATTCACTTGTTTTCCATGAAAAAACTGGAGCGGGTAGCGGGAATCGAACCCGCATATTCAGCTTGGAAGGCTGCTGCACTACCATTGTGCTATACCCGCCCTGTTCGGCGCACCGAGCATGACT
>CAMYNO010000038.1 GCA_947259815.1 uncultured Parvularculaceae bacterium | reverse complement strand
CACAGCCATGAAAGACGAGGGAGACGCCCTAGCCACCGCGCTAGCCCGTAATGTCTATGAATCAGCGAATGCGGAAACGGCGTCGGCGCTTGCCGATTACGCACGCGCCACCGTCGCGATCATCGAAAACACCGACGCGGCTAGCATTGTCGCCGGTAAAATTTCATTTGCGGATAAGCCGTCATGAGCAAGCAATCGCCGGAATTGTCGTACATTGTATCGCTTGAAGAATTGCCGAAAGGCGGGCGAAAATTTGAGATCTCGGCAAACGCAGATCAATGTGTGGCGATAGCGAAACGGTTTAGTGTAATCGCGGTCGAAACGCTTAATGGCGAAATAACCATACGCGCTGCGAAGTCGCGAATTGAGGTCAGGGGCGCCGTCAAGGCGACGCTGAGGCGTGAGTGCGTTGCAAGCCTCGAAGAATTCGTCGAAACCATCGAAGAACCGTTTGAAATTTCCTACATCCGGACGGCAGCCGCCATATCGGACGAAGAAGATGTAACGCTGGACACGCCTGATATTCACGAGGGCCCGGATTTCGATATTGGTGAGCTTTTGGTGCAGCAGGCGTCTCTGGCGATGAGCCCTTTCCCTCGCAAACCGGGCGCTGCAAGCCTCGCTAAGGAGTTCGGATCCGAATCTGAGATGTCCGCCTTTGCACAGGCTCTTGCAAGCGCGACAAAAAGAGAAGAAAATCAATAAGGTGAGGCCATTTCTTTTAATGCTATGAAAGTCAATATGGTGCGTTGCAAGCCGAATCGAGCGCGTTATGCTCGCGCACATTCAAGGAAAGCTGGCCGGCTGTGAACGCCACTAACGATATGTCTGCAATCACGATAGCAATTGATGCGATGGGGGGCGACAACGGCCCTGCGGTTGTTGTCGAGGGCGTCGCATACGCCATGAAACGCGGGTTTGGCGGTAATGTGCTGTTGGTCGGCGATCGCTCAGTTCTGACCCCGCTTGTTTCTGCCCAGGCGCAAATGGATCGCGTAAAAATTGAACATGCGGACAGCGTCGTCGAAATGACCGACAAGCCGATGCAGATCTTGCGTCGCGGTCACTCCACTTCAATGTGGTGCGCAATTGAGAAAGTTAAATCAGGCGAAGCGAACGCTGTTGTGTCCTGTGGTAACACAGGGGTTTTGATGGCTGTCGCCAAGATGCAACTGAAAATGATTGAAGGCGTGGATCGGCCGGCGGTGACGGCGCTTTGGCCGACGCAACGGGGACGCACTGTCGTTCTCGATGTGGGCGCCAATGTCGAAGCGGACGAAAATCAGCTCGTCCAGTTTGCTATCATGGGCGAAGCTTTTTTCAGGGCGCTCACCGGCGTCAAAAAGCCTACGGTCGGCCTGCTCAATGTCGGGGCTGAGGATTTGAAGGGGCATGAACTCATACGAACGGCGGCCCGCGTTTTGCGTGAAGCCGATTCAGATATGGCGTTCACAGGATTTGTCGAAGGAAACGATATTTCAGGCGGCGCTGTTGATGTAGTCGTCACCGATGGCTTCACGGGCAATATTGCGCTCAAATCCGCCGAAGGCGCAGCGCGTCTTGTTGGCGGTTGGGTAAAGGAAACCCTGACGGGTACGATCAATGCAAAGTTGGGTGCGTTGTTGATGACGCCGGGCCTTCGAAAGCTAAAAGACAGGATAGACCCGTCATCCGTAAATGGCGGCGTATTTTTGGGGATTAATGGAATTGTCGTTAAAAGCCATGGCGGCTCTGATGCACGCGGCGTCGCCAGCGCTATCCAGATGGCCGCCGACCTCGCGCACGCCCCCTATCACGATCAGGTAGCCAAAACAGTCGCTGCGGTGATGGAGCGCTCTAATGCGCTTGGCCGTGCACGCGAAGCCGAAACCGACTTAACAATCGCAGCTCAGTAAAGATATTCATGCCATGACTATTAAAGCGGTGATCCGCGGATGCGGCGCGTTCCTGCCGCAAAAAGTGCTGACCAATGACGATCTTGCCAAAACGGTCGATACCAGTGACGAATGGATCATAGAGCGGACCGGGATCCGCGAGCGCCACATAGCGGGCGAAAACGAAAAGACATCCGATCTTGCCGCCGCCGCTGCGCGCGACGCGCTTGCCGCAGCGGATCTGCAGCCGAGCGATATAGATCTTGTCATTGTCGCAACGACAACGCCGGATCTGACCTTTCCATCGACAGCCGCGATAACGCAGGCCAAGCTCGGTATTGAATCCGGGGCGGCGTTCGATATTCAGGCGGTCTGCACCGGATTTATCTATGCCCTGTCGACAGCTGAGAAATTCCTGGCCAGCGGGCAAAATCAACGGGCCCTGGTTATCGGTGCGGAAACATTTTCCCGTATTCTCGATTGGGAAGATCGCGCTACCTGCGTTCTATTTGGCGACGGCGCCGGCGCATTCGTACTTGAAGCACAGGATGAACAGGAGGCCGGCGGTCGCGGCGTTATGAATAGTTATTTGCGTTGCGATGGCCGCATGGTCGATCTGCTTTACGTAGATGGCGGCGTTTCGGCGACGCAGACGACTGGTTTT
>CAMYNO010000037.1 GCA_947259815.1 uncultured Parvularculaceae bacterium | reverse complement strand
CTTTTCATCTATGACGGTGGCGCAAAATATCATGGCGCCGATCCGCGAGCATTTAGGGTTTGAGGGCGAACTCGCGAAGGATATCGCGGCCCTTAAAGTCTCGATGGTCGGCTTGCGCGCCGAGGCCGGGGCCAATTTCCCATCCGAGCTTTCCGGCGGCATGAGAAAGCGCGCCGGGCTCGCCCGGGCGCTCGCTCTCGATCCCGAGCTGGTGTTTCTGGACGAGCCGACGGCGGGACTGGACCCCATAGGGGCCGCCAAATTTGATGAATTAATCGTCAATCTCAAGAAAACATTAGGGTTAACCGTGTTTATGGTAACCCATGACCTTGATACGCTCCACGCCGCCTGCGACCGCGTTGCGGTGCTGGCCGAAAAACGCGTTATCGCCGTGGGCTCGCTCAATGAGGTGCGCGAGACCGATCATCCGTGGGTTCAGGAATATTTCGCCGGTCCACGGGGACGTGCGGCGCTCGCCGCAAAGGCGGGTTAGTATGGAGTTGGGGGCGTAAATGGAAACCCGCGCGCATTACATCCTGATCGGATCATTCGTGATGATCGCGATCTGTCTCGCCTTTGTATTCGTCTTGCGCGTTACTTCGACCCGCGGAAATTTCGATACCTATCGGGTGATTTTTGAAGAGCGCGTCACCGGGCTCTCCAACGGGTCTATCGTGCGCTATAATGGTATCCAGGTCGGTGAGGTCGACAGCCTTATTCTTGACCCGGATGATCCATCCAATGTGATCGCCTATGTGCGCCTTGAACAGAACACGCCGGTAACTACGGATACGACGGTTGAGCTGGAACCCGTCGGCTTCACCGGCCTTGCCATCATTCAATTTGTCGGCGGCAGCAAGGATGCGCCGCTTTTGAAGACAGTCAGCGAAGAACGGATTCCAACCATTGTGGCGGATACGTCTGGCATCTCGCAGTTTCTCGCCGGGACCAGCGAAATCATTGGCCGGACGAATCTGATTTTATCCGACGCCAATATAGACAGCATTTCCAAGACGCTCACCGATATTCAAACGATTACGGGCGCCGTGGCTGAAAATCGCGATGAGATTTCATCGCTGATTAAAAACGCCAATGCCGCGACCGAAGAACTGACAATGACGCTGGAAAATCTGCGGCGCGCTTCCGACGGGCTTGAAGCGATGCTTGCCGAAGACGGACCGAAAGTCATCGATAACGCCGACGAGCTGATTACGGATGTGCGATCGCTGATCGCGCAGACAGAGGCGCTCGTGGGCGAAAATCGTGAGTCGTTCCGGTATTTCACCGATCAGGGGCTGGGGCAGATTGCGCCCGCGCTGGCCGAGGCGCGTCAGTTGATGCGCAGCCTCGATTATATGCTGCGCGAGATCGAGCGAGATCCCAAAGCGTTCTTTATCGGTGAAACGGCGCCGGAATATGGTGCGGAGGCAGAGTGATGAAGATGGTGTTCCGTATCATGATGGTTATGGGCGCGGTTGCCGTCAGCGGCTGCGTCGGCGGGTTGCTTGAAACAACGCCGCCCAAGCCGCGCTATATGGTTGGCTTTGTAAATGCCGGCGCGGTCAATGGCGCCCCGGTCGACTGGTCCCTGATTGTCGAGAATCCCGGCGCCTCGCGCGCCTATGACACGACCAGAATAGCGGTGTCGCGTTCGCCCGGCCGGATTGAATATTTCTCGAACGGGGAATGGGCGAGCCGTGCCCCGGTCGTCCTGCAGATGGCGATTATCCAGGCATTTGAAGATTCAGGGCGCATTCTGGCGGTCGGCAATCGCGCCGATATCGGCATTGCCGATCTGGCGCTACAGACCGATATCCGCCGGCTCGATCTCGATGTTGCCGATGGCAAGCGCGAGGCGCGGGTCGAGGCCTATGTTCGCCTCACCAATGGCCGGTCCAGCGTCTTCGCGGCGAAAGCATTCAGTGCGACTTCGCCTGCGCGCAGCGATAGCGGGGATGAGGTTGCGGACGCCTTTGATGCGGCGCTCAAAACTCTCGTCGGTGAAATCGTCAACTGGTCCTTTGCCGAAGGCGAGAGGGCGCGGGCGGCCGCGTCGTGAATACGCTATTTTCTAACATAAAAAGCTCCGTTGATTCCGGTGAAGGCCGGCGCCAACGAACGCGAGTTGTTATGCCCGTGCGTCATGCTTTCGTCCTTCGAGATGAAATTTTTCCTTCATCCTGAGGAGAGCCGAAGGCTCGTCTCGAAGGGCGCAGGAAAAATTTCTCCTCAGGATGAAGGTTACTGCGCGCGGCCCAATGCGTAGCCGGCTCTCGCTCTACGCAAAATACCCGACGGTGGCACCGATAAGCAGATAGACCCGGCCAAGCGGGGAGGAGAGATATTCCTCCAGTTCCTCATCCGCCGTTTCGGAGGTCGTTGCGTCCTCCAGCAGTTTCTCAAAACGTTGAAGGAAATCCTGCACGTTGCGTTCAAAGGCGCGATCACGGGCCGATTCGCTGCGTATGCGGCGCTTTACGTCGGCCTCGTTAAGCCGCAACAGACGGTTGGCGAAGACATTGCGGTCGCCGCGGTCATAGCGTTCCTGCAGCGCCGGCGGCGGGTCGCCGTAAAGGCGGGTTTCAACGTCATATGTAAAGGCTTGTAGATCGGCGATGGTTTTCATCGCCTCGGCGGCGGCGTCGCGCGCCGGTTGGGCCGGCTTTTTCGGCGCCGGCTTATCTAGTTCCAGCGGTTCGGCGTCGTCGGCGGCGTCGAGAATTTCGCGCCAGGATATGTTGCGGCGGCTGCGCGCTTCCTGACCGGCCTTCGCGTCGGCGGCGGCGCCAATGCGTTCCGGCGTTGATTTCGACGCGCCGCCTTTTTTCTTGCGCGGGCGGCGCTCGGCGATGTCGCGGGCAAGCTCGTCAAGGCGGGCCGCGCCGGCGCCGCTTCCCGGTGCGGCGGGATTATTGTTTGCGGGCCGGGCGCGCATGGCGGGTTGGTCTTCGCGCTTTGTCCGGGCCGCTTCATCTTCCGCCGCTTTTTGTGCGCGTTCTGTTTCTTCTTTTTCCTTGGCGACGGCGCGGGCTTCGGCGTCGCGTTGCGCTTTTTCCTGACGTGCATGTTCGGCTTCTTCCGCCGCGCGCTGTTCGGCCTCGCGCTGTGCTTCGACGAGGCGTGTTGCGTTTTCCTGTTCCTGTAATTGCGTTTCAGCAAGTTTTGTCAGACGCTCGGTCTGGTTGGCGATCGCCTCGGCCAGACGGTCCGCACGCTGACGTTGCTCGTCGATCAGGTTTTCAAGGCGCTGGTTCTCTTTTTCCAGCGCCGCGCGCGCATCGGCGAGCGCTTTGTTTCGTTCCGAAATACGGCTCGCAGCGCCCTCGGAATGTTTCAGGGCTTCTTCCGAGTGCTGACGGGCCTCTTTGCTGGCGGCGGCGACATCCTGCGATGCGGCGCGGGCGGCGTCCGCGGCCTGACGGGCCGACTGCGAAACTTCAGCAGCGGCCTTTGCTGCTTTTTCCGCGTCGGCGCTTGCAGCTTCCACCGCTTCGCTGGTTTTCGCCGACATCTCGCTGACGGCCTCGGTCGCGGCGTCCTTGACGCAGCCAGCCTGTTGGGTCGCCGCGCCAATGGCG
>CAMYNO010000036.1 GCA_947259815.1 uncultured Parvularculaceae bacterium | reverse complement strand
TCGATGGCGAAATGAGTGAACGACTTGTCGGCGATGACGGCGTGAGCCTCGGCCCAGGCTTCGGCCCGCATGGCTTCGGCTTTTGCGCGCAACGCATCCGTCCCCGGCGGGCGTTGATAACGCTCAAAAATTTCCGGCAGGGTTTCGCCGATAAAAACATCAAGATCGCGCGCCGGCCCCAGCGCATGGGCGATGGTGCGCGCGCGTCTCGTCAATGCGTAAAGCACATCGGTGTCGAGCGCGTTGCGAAAAGTGCGCTCGATGGATCTAAACCGCCGCAAGGCGACGCGCATCTGATGCACGCCCTCGACAGCGCGGATGTCGAGCAGCGACGCCTGCACATTAATGACCCGCACGGCGACAGCGGCGAGCATCGCCTGCAGCGCTTCCGCCGCCGGCTCGTTTTCATCGACGGCGGGTTTGGCCATCTTGCCAAGGGCGTAAAGCGAGCCCGCGCCAACGGCGCACGCGGTGTCGAGCTTCGATCTTGCCGACAGGCGAAGCGGGACGTTGTCCGCAATCAGCCGGCCAAAGGCGAAAAGATCGCTCATCTCGCCGGACTGAAATTCGATTTCCATTTCCGCAATCGGGGTCTCGCCGCCCGGCGCGCCACTCTGGCGGTCGCCCTCCCCGCGCGCGCGCGCAACGCCAAGGTCGATTGCGATTTCGAATTCAGAACCGGCAAAGCGCGCCGGCTGGGTCCAGCGGTCGACCCGAATTTCCGCAATTTCGATGAGATCCTCGGCATTGCTGCGCAGGATCTCGTCGATATCCTCATCCCCGGTCGGCAGCGGGAAAGCGTCGCCGGGCTGCAAGGCTGTTTCGAATTCCTCGCGCACGACCGAACCCGCCGCGGTATCGCGTTTTACCGTCTGGATTCGTTTTCCGGACTTTTCCCGAAGGCGCAGGGATACACCGTCCGCCGCCAAAATCCCGGCGCTGGTGTCGTAATAGACCGACCGCAGGCGCGCCCAGCCGCCCTCGCCGGCGGCCACGGCCTTGAGGACGCGCGATTGCGGCAGGGCGGCGACATCCGCCGGCGCACCGGTGAATTTCAGCTCAAGTTCATAGGCGCTCTGCCCCATCGACGCCGCATACTCCACTCAACCCAGACGGCCATACCCTACCGGAGGGCGCGGGTTTCCCCAATGGTTTTCAATGATTGCCTAACGATGCGACGCTTTCATTGCAGCGGCTGGATCTATTCGGCCATCATAAAGTGCGCGGCCGATGATCGCCCCTTCAATACCGCGCGCTTCCTTCGCAAGCGCTTCGATATCGCTGACCGCCGCGACGCCGCCCGATGCAATGACCGGTATGGCCACGGCGTCGGCGAGGGCGGCGGTCGCCTCCACATTGACGCCGGTAAGCGCGCCATCGCGTGCGATATCGGTGAAGATGATGGCGGCAACGCCCTGACCCTCAAAGCGTTTTGCGATTTCCGCCGGCGTGTGTTCGGTGTCGCCGTCCCATCCGTCCGTCTTGACCCGTCCGTCGCGCGCATCAATGCCGACGGCGATCCGGCCCGGAAAAGTGCGCGCAGCCTCGGCGACGAAGGCGGGGTCTTTCACCGCGGCCGTACCGAGGATAATGCGCGAGAGGCCAAGCGACAGCCAGCGTTCCGCGGCGGCCATATCGCGAATGCCGCCGCCAAGCTGGGTCTTCAGGCCGGTAGCGCCAAGGATGGCCGCGACCGCCTCACCGTTGCGCGACTTTCCGGCAAAGGCGCCGTCGAGATCGACGATATGGATCCAGTCAAAGCCCGCAGCCTCGAACTGGCCCGCCTGAGCGGCTGGGTCTTCATTATAGACCGTTGCGTCATCCATGCGCCCATGCAGAAGCCGCACGCACTGGCCTTCCTTAAGGTCAATCGCAGGGTAGAGAGTGAGCGCCGTCACGTCTTAAGGACTCCACTTCAAAAAGCCGGCGATAAGGGCGGCGCCGGCGGACTGGCTCTTTTCCGGGTGGAACTGAATGCCGAGAAGATTGTCGCGCCCGACCGCCGCGGCCAGCTCTACGCCATGCACCGTTACGGCATATATATGCGCTTCATTTTCGGCTTCGAAATGAAAAGAATGCGCGAAATAAAAGGCGTTGCCGTCGATCAGCTCGTGGGTGGCGCGGCCGCGCCGGGCGGTCACGGTGTTCCAGCCCATATGGGGAATGGTGACGTTCTCGGCTTCAATCGGACCGACCCGGCCGGGGATCCAGCCAAGCCCGCGGTGCTCGCCAAATTCCAGGCCGCTCTCGGCCAGAAGCTGCATGCCGACGCAAATTCCCATGAAGGGCTGAGCGCGCACGAGGGCGGCGTGTTCAAGCGCCTCGATCACGCCGTCACGGGCGGCGAGCCCGGCCATACAGGCGCCAAAGGCGCCGACGCCGGGCAGGGCGATGCGATCGGCTTGCGCAATAATATCAGCGTCGTCCGTCACCACGATCCGCGCGGCAAGACCCGATTCCGCAGCAGCGCGTTCAAAGGTCTTGGCGACGGACCGGAGATTGCCGGAGCCGTAATCAATAATGGCGACGGTTTCTGCCATGGGGGGCTTTTAGTTGCCGGGACGGGCGAGGGGAAGCGGCGATGCGGGCGCTTTATGCCGCGCCGTATTATCCGCCGAGGACGCCCTTGGTCGAGGGCGCCTCCGCGCCGGCGCGCGGATCGATCTCGGTCGCATCGCGAAAAGCGCGCGCCGTCGCCTTGTAGCAACTCTCGATAATATGGTGGCAGTTATCGCCGTAGAGATTATCCACATGCAGGCACATGCCCGCATTTGTCGCGAAAGCGTGGAACCATTCCTTGAAAAGTTCGGTGTCCATCTCGCCGACTTGCGGCTGCGGAAACGCCACGCGCCAGATGAGATAAGGGCGCTTGGAAATATCGATGGCGGCCCGCGACAGGGTTTCGTCCATCGCAATATAGGCGTGGGCGAAGCGGCGAATACCGCCGCAGTCGCCAAGCGCCTTTGCCACAGCCTGGCCCATGACGATGCCCACATCCTCGACCGTGTGGTGCATGTCGATATGCAGATCGCCCTCGGCCCGGATTTTCAGATCGATCCGCGAATGCTTGGCGAACGCCTCCAGCATGTGATCGAAAAACCCGATGCCGGTTTCGATATCATAGTCGCCCGAGCCGTCGATCTCGAGGGCGACGAAGATTTCCGTTTCGCGGGTCTTCCGTTCTACTGTTGCGGCGCGC
>CAMYNO010000035.1 GCA_947259815.1 uncultured Parvularculaceae bacterium | reverse complement strand
CGGATGCAAAAACCGCCGCGTGCGCCGGACCTCGGCGAGATCAATGACTACAAAAAGCTGGCGTTTCTGTCGCGTTCATCCGTGCCGGCAAAGGCCGGTAGGGAGGAATGGATGGCGGCGGAAATCCCTGCATCGAATATTCACGCCGATGCGCGTTCCCTGACGCGGCTCTTATGGCCGCTGGCCAATAATGGCGCATGGAAGAATGGCGATGTTTTTATCGAATCGAATGTGCTCGATATGATGTTCACGGAGTATGCGCGCGGTGACGATCTTGTCCTGCCCTTTCACCTTTCCTGGTCGGCTGGGTTGATGCGTAATATCAACCGCCATTTCGGCCCGAATGAAAACGCATTCGGTCATGCGGGTTTTGGTGGTTCCTGCGTCGTTATCGACCCGCACAACCGTATGGTGGCGGCCTATGTCATGAATCAGATGTCGCCACATCTTGTTGGCGACCCGCGCGCCGTCGGTCTGATAAACGCTGTGTACGCAGCGCTTTAAAACGGCACGCGCAAGTCAAATGATACATAGGCCGGCTTTGGATAACCGGGGTAAACCTTGTTCATCGCCAGACTTTCATCCACATAGCGACGATGAAAAGTTGTGTTGGCGCGCGCCCGGCGCGTTACGGCGACAAGTTCCACCGGTGTTTCGCGCCATTCGAACGCCGTGATTTTTTTTGGCGCGCGCTGCGGTTCGGTAAGCGCCATGTCAGCTAATGCCGGCCCGGCGCAGAATGTCAGAGCGCCTATCAGCGCGGTCCTTCTGATACACATGTTTCCCTCGCCTTTATTTCCCTTGCGAGCTCACACTGGCGGCCGGGAGTGATCAAAACTTTAGGCGGAACGCCGGGATTTTTTGAAATCTTCCGGTAAATGCGCGGAAAATTAGTCCGGCATTTTCCGTAAAAGCCAGTCAACCAGGATGGTGTTCAGGGCATCCGGGCGTTCCCACATGACCCAGTGTCCGCAATCGGGAATAATGTGTTTTTCAATATTGGGAACGATTTTTTCGATGCCGTCTGCACCTGCGGGCGGCAGAAAAATATCGCTCGCCGCGCCGACCCAAAGCGCGGGGTGCGTAATGACCGGATCGCACGCTTTCATGAGTTCCCAATTGCGGTCGATATTGCGGTAGAGGTTTATCCCGCCGGTAAAACCGCTGCGCGTATATGCTTCGACGAACACTGCGATGTCGACGTCGGACAATATGGCGTCGCTATCGTCGGGGGGCGGGCCGGTTTCGAAACGGCCGACTATATCATAAACGCGGTTGTCTGTTGTTTCGGGAACCTCAGCGAATTTCGGACGACGAAACATCAACCGGAAAAAGCGATCCGGATCGCGCTCGAATATTTTTTCCGGAATGTCCTCTTGTTGGAACTGAACGATATAATGGCGGTCCGTATACCGCTTTTCCATGATGGCGAGCGGCGCAACAGGCGGCGAGGGACGGTGCGGCGTCGAAACCCCGATCACGCCGGCAACGCGTGAGGAGTGAAGTTGCGCCATCGGCCAGGTAATGGCGCCGCCCCAATCGTGGCCGCAAAAGACGGCTTGTTCGATTCCGAGCGCATCAAGCAGGGCGACAAGATCGCCCGTCATCTTCTCGATGTCGTACTGCGACTTGTCGTGCGGTGTGTCAGAGCGGCCGAACCCTTTAAGGTCGACGGCGATTGCACGAAATCCCGCCTCAGCGACGGCGGGAAGCACGTATTTCCAGGAATAGGCGATTTCCGGCCAGCCATGGACGAATATGACAGGCGGCCGTCGCCGGTTCGCGTCGCCGTCATTCTCATAGATAGCGAGATTAACGCCGCCAGTGTCGATAATTTTCGGATCGGGAAAGTCGGCCATCAAGGCATATTGCGGCGAAGCGCCAGCGCGCGCAATCGCAATGAGCACCGCTGCATCTGTCGCTTTGCATCGCTTTGCCGCTGCGCTAAGCGGGTCACATGGACAGTCAAGTTGGTTACGACCCAGCCCCTGATGGTTGGGTATTTCACGAAATCCCGCAGAGATTTGCCGGCCGCGCCGGGCCGTTTTACTGGCGTGTCGAAGGGCCGCCGGGCGTCGGTTTCTTCTCCAAGCCGCATCACGGCAATCTTGGTGAAGTTGTCCATGGCGGCGTGTTGTTGACGCTTGCGGATATGGCGCTCTTTACGTTTTGCCGTGATGTGCTTGCGGGCGATAAAGCGGTCACGGTGACGCTGAATTCCGAATTTCTCAATCCGGGGCCGATCGGCGCTTTTATCCACGCTGATGGTGAAGTCACCAAGGCCGGTAAGAGCATTTTGATGGCGCGCGGCATCGTGCGTGCAGGTGACACGCCGCTCCTTGCTTTTTCAGGGTCGCTCAAGCGGCTTTCGCAGCCCGCCCCTGTCGATTTGCCCTGACCGCATCGACGCTGAAAATTGCAAGTCCGATCCAGATGAAGCCGAATGCGAAAGCGTGGTACACGGTGAATGCTTCGCCGTAATAAAGGCCGAGCGCGAACTGGAGCGTCGGGCCTATATATTGCAGTAGGCCGATGGTGATCAGGGTAAGCCGTCGCGTAGAGAGCGCGAAGAGCACAAGCGGGATCACCGTCACCGGCCCGGCGAGCATTAACAGGAGGTCCATGCTCAAAGACTGGGCTTGAAATACAGCTTCACCCGATTTCATCAGCGACAGGACGAATACCATCGCAATCGGCGCCAGCAGCGACGTTTCGATAAACAAGCCAGGCATGGCGCCGACGGGCGTTGTCTTGCGGATGTATCCGTAAAGCGTGAACAAGACTGCCAATGCAAGCGACACCCACGGGAAAACGCCGGCGCCAAATGTCAGGACCAGAACGCCGGCGGCGGCCAGCCCGACCGAAACTAGTTGCGCGGAGCGGAGTTTCTCTTTGAGGATGAAAACGCCGGCGGCGACATACATCAGCGGGTTTATGTAATAGCCAAGGCTGGCTTCAAGAATCCGGTCGTTGATGACCGCCCAGACATAGATCAGCCAGTTCGCCGAAATGGCGAGCGCCGACACCGCCAAAATCGCAACCACGCGCGGGTTTTTCAGGGCGG
>CAMYNO010000034.1 GCA_947259815.1 uncultured Parvularculaceae bacterium | reverse complement strand
CCGCCCTGATCTAGCGGCGAATCTCGACACGCAGGCCGCCGAGCGGGCGTGATTCAGTCAGTCCCATCGGCGCCTTAGCCATCGCCTTGCCAAGCGCGAAGAAATCTCCACAATATTGCGCGGGTGTGGTGAAAAGGGCGTGGACGTATGCTGACGGAATTTCTGGCGATTGGCGCTGGCGCGAGCATTGGCGGATTTATTCTTGGCGCGATTGGCGGCTCGATGGCGACGGGACGGCGCATGCGCCGACAGATTGAGGAAATCGGCGCGGAGGTGACAGCGCTCACTCGCATTACCGAGGACAAACTTCTCGATGACGATCCCAACCTGCCCGATCTCGCGCGGGATCTGAACGCCGCGGTTGAACAAGCCTACAAAGCGATTGACGCGCTGGAGAACCAGTCTGAACTGAACCGGCGCAAAACCGAGGGCGCGAAAGAAATTGCCGCGTCCACCCGGCGGGTCATTCAGATGATGGAAGACATTGGCGCTGAGTTGCCGAACCTGCCGACGCCAAAACTCGAATCCGTTGCTGAGCAAGCGGAGACAACGCCGACGCCGCCAATGCTGCGATAGGCGCAGCGCACAAAACACCGGAAACGATAATTTGCCGCCGCTCATGCGCGGGGTTTTCCCCAGTTTGTGGGCAACACCGGCGCCACCGATGTATTTTCGCAACGCTCCGGGACTGCCTGTGCGGGGGCTGAAGATAACTGACACAAACTTGTCAAAAATGGTTAATGAACGGCCTTGGGTATTACGGTTTTTTGAAACCGTCCGTGGTGGAATCCAACCGGGATATCAAACATGAAAATTCACGACACTTCCTTGCGCGCCATTTTGTTCGCTGGCGCTTCGGCGGCGGCAATGCTTAGCGCGCCTCAAGCGCTCGCACAGGATGCGGGCCTCGACACCATTATCGTGACGACGCAGAAACGCGAAGAAAACCAGCAGGAAATTCCGATCTCCGTCGAAACCCTGTCGGCCGAGCGATTCGCCAACATTCAGGCTGCGGGCGACGATATTCTCGCCCTCGCCGCACGAGTGCCAAGCCTTTATGCAGAATCATCGAATGGCCGTCTTGCGCCGCGCTTTTACATTCGCGGCCTTGGCAATGTCGATTTCGACGTCGCCGCCTCGCAACCGGTTTCAATTGTAATTGATGACGTCGTTCAGGAAAACGTCGTGCTGAAAAGCGCGCCGCTTTTTGACATTGAACAGGTCGAGGTCAGCCGCGGACCGCAGGGCACACTCTTCGGGCGCAACACGCCTGCGGGCGTGGTGAAGTTCGTCACCGCGAAGCCGACGCAGGAACTTTCCTACCAGGCGCAAGTTGCGTACGGCACTTTCAACACCGTCACCTTTCAGGGCGGCATTGGCGGACCGTTGATCGAAGACCTGCTTGCGGTTCGTTTTTCAACGCTCGTCCAGCGCCGCGACGACTGGATCGACAACGCGTTTACCGGCGAGGACAACGCTCTTGGCGGCTTTAAGGAAGGCGCCGCGCGCGTACAATTGCTGTTCACGCCGACCGAAACGATGAGCTTTCTCCTGAATGTGCACGGGCGCAATTACGACGGCACCTCGGCGCGGTTCCGCGCCAATATCATCGGGCCGGGCAATAGCGACATTAACTCGAACTTCGACCGCGACACGGTGATTTACGATGGCGGCAACAACAACCCGCAGGACGCGACCGGCATTGGCGGCTCGTTAAAATTCGACTGGGATCTTGGCCCGGTCGTCCTGACCTCCATCACCGGCTATGAAGACGCAACCAGCGCCAGCCTTGGCGATATTGACGGCGGCGCCTTTACCGCCGGCGGGCCCGTGCCGGGACCGATCCCGTTCCCGTCCGAGACACGGGACGCCATCGACGCGCTTGAACAATTCACCCAGGAAGTGCGCCTTGCCTCTGATATTGACGGCCCGCTGGGCTGGCAGGTCGGATTTTACTATTTCGATACCGAGTTTGACGTGTCGACAGTCGGTCCCGGCTTTCCGCCTTTGACCACATTGCGCCACGCCAATGACAGCTGGGCGCTGTTCGGTCAGGTAAGCTATGATTTGACGGACCGCTTCAATCTCACCGGCGGCATTCGGTATACGGAAGATGAGCGTTCGCTTGACGCATTGGTGTTGCCGCCGCTTGTCACCGTCAATTCAACGATGGTCGAGGACGATGATTTCTCATGGGATGTGAGCGGCCTTTATCGACTGTCGGACGGCTTGAACGTGTACGCCCGCGTCGCCCGCGGCTTCCGCGGTCCGACCATTCAGGGACGCGACATTGCATTTGCTGCGTTTTCCGGCGCGGTCGATCCGCAAACGGTCGCAACGTCGGAAACGATCCTCTCCTATGAAGCCGGCGTAAAGACGGAGTTCATGGACAATCGCGCAAGGCTGAACGCAACCGGCTATTACTACACGGTTGACGACCAGCAATTCTCGATCATCGGCGGCGCCTCCAACTCAAACCAGGTCGTGAACGCCGATGAAGGTATTGGCTGGGGCTTTGAGGTCGACGCCGAAGCGCTGCTCACCGATAATTTCTATGTGGCGGCGGGCTTCAGCTACAACAACACGGAGATCAACGATCCCAACCTCGCCACCGCGCCTTGCGGTTCAGGGCTGTGTACGGTGCTCGATCCGCTCAACGGCCTTAGTCAGGCGCTGGTCGACGGCAACCCGTTCCCCAATGCGCCCGATCTCACCTTCAATATCTTCGCGGAATACACCATGCCGCATGGCGACAAGGGTGAGTTCTTCGTCAACACCGATTGGGCGGTACAGGGCGAGACGATCTTCACGCTCTATGAAAGCGCCGAATTCCGCTCGAACGGCAATACGGAAGGCGGCGCCCGCGCCGGCTATCGCAGCGCCGATGGCGGTTTCGAAGCGGCTTTCTTCGCCCGCAATATTCTCGATGCGGAAAACCTCAAAGGCGGCATCGACTTCAACAACCTGACCGGCTTTGTGAACGAACCGCGCATTGTTGGCTTCCAGGTCAGCATCAGCAACTAATAACGTTCAACGCTGAAACGAAATTAGCGCCTCGCATTCAATTGCGGGGCGCTATTTTATACGTGATGCAGGTTAATCCGTCTTGTTTGTCTCTTGATAGTTGCAAAAGCCATTCGCCGCTTCTTATTCCGCCGTGTAAATCGAATTCTTCGGCGCCGCGAAAAGCTTCATCACCATGGGCTCGAATTCTTCAAGCGACATTGACGCGTAGTCTGGATCGAACGCAGGCTGATCGTATTTGAAGCAGAATTCTTCTGTATATTGATAATGCGGATTATCCTTGAACTGATCGCGCATATTCCGGTCCTGGCCGAGAAAATGAAAAAAGTAATAGCCCTGGAATATGCCGTGATGCTTGACCATCCAGTGATTGGCCTCTGAAACGAACGGCTTGAGGATCGCCGCCCCGATATCAGGATGATTATAGGCGCCCAGCGTATCGCCAATATCGTGCAGGAGAGCGCAAACCACATATTCCTCGTCGCGGCCATCGCGGTGGGCCCGCGTCGCAGTCTGCAGGCTGTGCTCAAGCCGATCGACGGGGAATCCCCCGAAATCGCCGTCGAGCAGCCGCAAATGATCGAGAATGCGCTTGCCGCCCTGGGACGCAAATGGGATGAATTGCGAGGCGATGGTCGCCCAATCCTCCTGCGTACCCTCTGTCATGGCCTTAAACTTGGCGCGGGGCTTATCGTCGATGGTATCTGACATAGTTCGTTTCCTATCCTAGAATAACCGTGGAAACGGTCTTTGCGCGAGAATAGGAGCGGATCAGCTCAATGTACAAGCGACCTCGGCGCCATTGCGCGCCCCGGAACATAGCATGATCGCCCGGATCGTAACGACGCTGATCGGCCTCGTCCTGTTTATCTACGGGATTTTGGCCTTTTTGACGCCCTTGCCCATTGGCGCGCCGCTGGCGGTCATCGGCTTTTTCATGATCGCCGCGGCCAATCCTGCGCTTCGTCCGGTCATTCGCTGGATGCGCAGCCGCTGGCGCTGGTTCGACAAGCTCGTGCGCTTCGCGGCGCCGCGGGCGAGCAAATCGGTCAAAGAGGTTATTGAGGAAACCGAGCCGGGAGAGCAGGATCAGGCGGAGACACCCGAACCGCAAAACGAGGATGGAGCACAGGCGAAATGACGTTTTTCAAGTTTGTCCTGACGGTTTTCGCAGTCCTGCTCATTCTCGTCGGGCTTGTGACCGCTATTACGCCAATTCCGTTCGGGCTTCCGCTGGTCATTATCGGTTTTTTGATGCTCGCGACCATATCGCCGGCGACATTGCGATTTGTTCGCCGGCGATGGCGATGGCTCGACCGGCGGCTGCGCTGGCTCCAGAAAAAATTGCCGAAATGGATGACGCGATCGCTAAGGAAAAGCGATCCTTATCCTGAGGAAGAGGAAACGGAAGAAGAGCGCGAGGCCTGAGACTAAACCGTCTTCACGTCAATCAAAGTCAGGAAAGACGCTCCAGATTCTAGTTTAACGCATTTTCTTGACGCGAACCGGTATCCACTTCGCTTGAAAATACTCTGGCTGGCCGGATTAATCCGACTTTT
>CAMYNO010000033.1 GCA_947259815.1 uncultured Parvularculaceae bacterium | reverse complement strand
CTAGCGATCAGGATGCTTTAGTAGATGCGGTTACACTACATCACCTTATCCTGAGGGACCATATTCCACATCCTTCGAGGCAAAATTTTTCCTCAGGATAAGGTGATGTAGTGTAACCGCATCTACTAAAGCATCCTGATCGCTAGGCGATTCGGTCGGATGCTCTAGATTCTTTATTGCGCGTTTTGAGACGGAAAACCGGTGAGCCACTTTTCCTTCAAAACGCTCTAATCAGGACACGGATAGATTACGCACTCGATCCCATCAGGCGGCGACAAATATCATCGAGCTGGTCTAGGGTGAGATAGGAAACCGTCACCGATCCGGCGCCGTTCTTGGCGTGATCGATGGAGACGTCGAGCCCCAATATTGCGGAAAGATCGCGTTCCAGCGCGCGCGTGTCGGAATCGCCGCCGCCGGGCTTAGCGGTTGTTTTTGCCGGGTTTTTCTTGCCGCTGGCGCCTTGCCCGCCGGTCTTGTCCTGACGCGCCAGCGCTTCGGTTTCGCGCACCGAAAGGCCGCGCGCCAGCACCTCTTTCAAGGCCGCCGCGGGATCTTTCAGCCCGAGCAGGGCGCGGGCATGGCCCATGGAAATAGCGCCGGACCCAAGCGCGTCGATCGCGGGCTTGGGGAGATTGAGAAGGCGCAGGATATTCGCAATATGGCTGCGCGACTTGCCGACCGCCTTGGCGATCTCATCTTGCGTACGGCCGTAATGATCGACCAGCCGTTGATAGGCGTCCGCTTCCTCGATCGGATTGAGATCGACACGCTGAACGTTTTCGACCAGCGCAATTTCGGCGGTTTCCTCATCCGTCAGCTCACGGACGATTACCGGCACGCTATGCAGTTTTGCCTTCTG
The DNA here is from genome assembly GCA_947259815.1 of uncultured Parvularculaceae bacterium. Classification (GTDB taxonomy): domain Bacteria; phylum Pseudomonadota; class Alphaproteobacteria; order Caulobacterales; family Parvularculaceae; genus Hyphococcus. The sequence goes on along the minus strand of CAMYNO010000033.1, from coordinate 2,797 downwards.
CGCCGCGCGCCACCGCCGCTCGCCGGCGACAATCTGGTAATCGTCGCGGCCCATGGGGCGCACCAGGATCGGCTGCAACAGCCCGCGCGTTTCTATCGACTGGGCAAGTTCCGTAATCGCATCATCGTCGAATTTGCGGCGCGGCTGATCCGGGTTCGGTTTCAGAAATTCAATCGGCAATTCGCGGCGCGGGCCGGGCTCAGGCGCGGGATCGCTCGCGCGCGCGGACGGCGCATCGCCCATCAATGCGTCGAGGCCACGGCCTAACCCTTTGGTATGGCTCTTCTTTTTCGCCGCCACGCTCATAGTCTCCCTGCCTTGTCCTGTCGCTTACGCCGCTTTTGGCCGCGCGCGTTCGCGTTGAATAACTTCCGAGGCAAGCTGGATATAGGCCTGGCTGCCGGGGCATTTCAGATCGTACAGCAGCGCCGGCTTGCCGTGACTTGGCGCTTCGGAAATGCGCACATTGCGCGGAATGACCGTGCGATAAACCTTGTCCTTTAAATGCCCGCGCACATCGTCCTCAACCTGGTTGGTGAGGTTGTTGCGCCGGTCATGCATGGTCAGGACAACGCCCTGCAGCTCCAGCCGGGAATTAATCCGCTCACGGATTGTCTCGATGGTGCGCAGGATCTGGCTGAGGCCCTCAAGCGCGAAGAACTCGCATTGCAGCGGGATAATGACAGCGTCCGCCGCCGCAAGCGCGTTCAGCGTCAAAAGGCTTAAGGAAGGCGGGCAATCGATCAGCACATAGCTAACGCCGTGCGCGGCGGATTTCTGGTAATCGTCAAGCGCGTCCGCAAGGCGATAATGCCGGCGCTCGGAATCGATCAGCTCAATCTCCGCCCCGGCAAGATCGACCCCGGCCGGCGCCAGCAACAGGCCCGGTATGTCGGTTTCGATGACCGCGGCCTCAAGCCGGTATTCGTCGGTCAGAACGTCGTAAGTCGTAACGCCCCGGTCGGCGGCGGATACGCCAAGCCCGGTGGAGGCGTTGCCTTGCGGGTCCATGTCGATCAGGAGCACGCGCTCGCCCACAGCCGCCAGCGCCGTCGCCAGATTGATCGCCGTTGTCGTCTTGCCGACGCCGCCCTTCTGGTTCGCCACCGCAAGTACGCGTGGGTTCGTCGGCGAGGCGATCAATTCAGACACGCGATAACTTTCCAATCTCGAGAATTGTCCCTTGCGGGTTCGTTACGCTTTTATGCCGTTTCAGGTCCATTTGCCAAGATATAGCGGCCTCTTTGATCTCAGCTTCAACATCTTGTCCCTTCGGAAAGAAATACTTTGCTGATTCGCCCCCAATTTCATGGGCGTAGGCGAGTAATTTAGGTAGCGGGGCGAGGGCGCGGGCGGTGACGATTTCCGGCTTGTGGGAAAGTTTCACCGCCTCGATCCGCTCCGGTATGACCGTCAGGCCGGCGAGCCCCATGGCGCGGCCAGCCTCGCCCAGAAACGCCGCTTTCTTGCCGGTGGATTCGATCAGCGTAACGGCGGTCCCTTCGTCCGCGAACAGGGCGGCGAGAACGAGGCCGGGGAAGCCGGCGCCGGAGCCGAGATCGACAAGGGTTTTTGGCGGCGCGGCGATGAGGCCGGCGATCTGGGCGGAGTCGAGATAATGGCGCTCCCACCGGTCAGGAAAGGTAGACTTTGCAACAAGATTATGCCGGGCGGACCATTCCATCAGTACACGGTCCATCTCCTTCAGGCGGGCAAGCGCTTCACTTGAAACGCCCGCGGCGGCGGCGAAATCGTCAGGCGTCATCCCGATACAGACCGTTTTTTCATCCAGGCCAGCAACAGCGCCTGCGCCGCCGGGGTCACGCCTTCGATGCGCCCGGCCTGACCCAGCGTCGCGGGCCGCGTTTCGGTGAGCTTTGTGCGCACTTCATTGGAAAGGCCCGGTATGGCGGCGTAATCGAGATCCTCCGGCAGGCGCAGGGACTCGTCCTTTTTAAAGGCGATAATGTCCGCCTCCTGACGGTCGAGATAACCGGAATAGAGCGCATCGAATTCAAGCTGCTCAACGATAGCAGGATGCATGTCAGCCAGCTCAGGCCAGACCCCGCCAAGGCTTTGCGCATCGACGCCCGGAAGCGAAAGCAGGTCAATGACATTACGCCGTCGGCCATCCTGATTGATCTTCAGGCCGTGACGCGCCGCTTCATTCGGCGTCAGCGATACGCCAAGGGCCCATTCGCGCGCAGCGTCCAGCCCCTGCTTTTTCACGTGGAACGCTTCGGCGCGCTCAGCGCCGACAATGCCGGCGGCAATCCCTTTCGGCGTCAGGCGCTGATCGGCATTGTCCGCGCGCAGGGTCAGGCGATATTCAGCGCGGCTGGTAAACATGCGATAGGGCTCGCTCACCCCATGGGTGACAAGATCGTCGATCAGCACGCCGATATACGCCTCGCTGCGATCAAGGATGAAAGGCTCTTCCTCGCCTCGCGCGCAGCGCGCGGCGTTGACGCCGGCCATCAGCCCCTGGGCGGCGGCTTCTTCATAGCCGGTGGTGCCGTTGATCTGGCCGGCGAGGAAAAGGCCGGGCAGGGCGCGGGTTTCCAGCGCGCGGGTAAGGGCGCGCGGGTCCACATAATCATATTCAATAGCGTAGCCGTATCGCACCACCTCGGCGTTTTCGAGACCCGGAATGGTTTTCAGAAACGCCGCCTGAACATCTTCCGGCAGGGAGGTCGAAATCCCGTTCGGATAGACCGTGTGATCGTCCAGCCCTTCGGGTTCCAGGAATATCTGGTGGCTGCCGCGCTCGGCAAAGCGGACGACCTTGCGTCCGCTT
>CAMYNO010000032.1 GCA_947259815.1 uncultured Parvularculaceae bacterium | reverse complement strand
TTCGCGAAACCGATTTTATCGCCGCGCGTGACAGCTTTTACCTGGCGAGCGTTTCCGAAGACGGTTGGCCTTATGTGCAGCATCGCGGCGGTCCGCCGGATTTTCTGAAAGCCCTTGATGAAACGACGCTGGCTTTCGCAGATTATCGGGGCAACAAGCAGTATATTTCGACAGGCCATTTTAGACGGAATAACCGCGCGGCCTTGTTTTTAATGGATTACCCGAACCGCCGGCGCCTAAAAATTCTTGCGACCGCCGAAATTCACGATGCCGAAGCGAATCCGGATCTGGCGGCGCGCCTTCAGGTTGAAGGCGGCGGCAAGGTCGAGCGATTGTTTGTGTTCCGGGTTGAGGCTTTTGACTGGAACTGCCCGCAATTTATTACGCCGCGACATTCCGAGCATGAATTAAGCGAAATTCTCGCGCCGAAAGTTGCAGCATTTGAACGGCTCGAAAAAGAGAACGAAATGCTGAAGCAGGAGTTGGCGGCGCTTCGCGGGTGAATTCATTCCGCCGCGAGCGACGCGCGCGATTTTATCGACGCGGCGACGGGCGCGAAACTCCGGCGATGATGAGGTGTCGCCCCATACTGGTTGAGCGCTTTCATATGGGCGGCCGAGCCATAGCCCTTGTTTGACGCCCAGCCATATTCCGGATGAGTTTCCGATAATTCGCGCATGATCGCGTCGCGTGTCGTCTTCGCAATGATCGAGGCTGCCGCGATCGAAAGCGACCGGGCGTCGCCCTTGATAAGTAATTCCGTTCGGCAGGAAAGGCGCGGATCCTGATTGCCATCCACAAGACAGACGGTGGGCGCGTCAGGCAGTGCGTCGACCGAACGACGCATGGCGAGCAGGCTTGCCTGGAGAATATTGATTTCGTCGATCTCTTCGACAGTTGCGATTCCAACGCCGACGACCGCGCATTGCTGAATGAGGGGCGCTAAAGCCTCGCGCCTCTTTTCCGTCAGCGTCTTGGAATCGGCGAGCCCTGCCGGAAAATTTTGCGGGTCGAGAATAACCGCCGCGGCGACAACCGGACCGGCCAGCGGCCCCCGCCCGGCCTCATCGATACCGGCGACAGGTCCGGCAAAGGCTGGGCCGGAATAAGCGGCTTCGAATTCAAAAGTTGGCGCAGTGTTCATGCGCTATTGAAAGGCGTGAGTCGGCGCGGACGAAAAGACCGTCCGCGCCGCCAGCCGTTTTATGCAGCCTCGCCGGCGGCAAGGGCGTGGACGGACGCGGCCGTCAATTGCTGGCCGCCGATGGCCCAGTCGCCTTGTTCGATTTCGTTGATCCGAACCCATGTGTAGGGGCGCAGGGCTTCGCCTTCGACGGCGAGCATGGCGTTGGTGACGCGTTCGATGATGTCGGTTTTCTGTTCCGTGGTGAATACGTCCTTGATGACGTCGACAGTTACGAGTGGCATGGGGTTTCTCCTTTTTCCTGTTCAGTTTGTGGGCGGCGCTCATGGCCGCCCTTCGTTTTTCGGTATAGGCGGGGCGTTGCCGCGAAGCTTGAAGGAAGTCTGGAGAAATTTGGGAGTTTCGCTGAGAATTCGATTATAGTGACGGAACAATGATTTACCGGTTTGACGAATTCACGATCGACGAGGAGAAAGTCGAACTGCGCCGGGGCGGCGATGTGGTTCCGGTGGAGCCGCAGGTCTTCGCCTTGCTGGCGCTGCTTGTCGCCAATCGTGACCGGATGGTTTCCAAAACCGAGATCATCGAAAAGATCTGGGACGGGCGTTTTATTTCTGATGCGGCATTGTCGAGCCGTATTAAATCCGCGCGACAGGCCCTGGGAGATAATGGCCGCGATCAGCGCTGGATCAAAACGATCCACGGCAAGGGCTTCCGTTTTGTCGGCGAAGGCGTCGTCGAGGGCGGTAATGCGCAAGTCGCCGGCCACGAAGCGCAAGCACCGGCGCCGGCGCAGCAGGGGCGGCCGTCGATTGCAGTGTTGCCGTTTCGCCTTGTGGGTGCGGCGGGCGCTTATGCGGGTGTCGCCGATGCATTGCCCCATGAATTGATTTCCGCGCTTTCGCGCCTGCGCTGGCTTTTTATTATCGCGCGGGGGTCGTCTTTCCGGTTTCGCGGCGCCGAGCCGGACATTCAAGATGTCGGCAACATGTTGGGCGTGCGCTATGTGGTGTCCGGCGTCGTTGAAATTGTCGGCGACCGGATCACGGTGACGGTGGAACTTGCCGACGCCAAAAGCGATAGCGTTCTGTGGGGCGACAGTTTCGGCGGCCGCGTCGAGGACGTCCATGAAATCAGGTCGCGCATTGTCGCCAGCGTTATCGCAGCGCTGGAAGTGCACATCCCGCAAAACGAAGCGCGTGAAGCGAGCATCTCGGCGCCGGAAAATCTTGACGCCTGGGCCGCCTATCATCTGGGCCTGCAACATCTTTATCGCTTTAATAAAAACGACAATGAGATCGCGGCGTCGATGTTTGACAGGGCGGTTTCGCGCGAGCCGGATTTCGCCCGCGCCCATGCGGCGCTTTCATCGGCGCATTTTCAGAACGCATTTCTTCATTACAAGGATGATCTAGCTGCGGAGAAAATTGCCGCGCGGCGTGCGGCGGAAAAAGCGGTCGCGCTTGACCCGCTCGATCCTTTTGCAAATTTCTCAATGGGGCGCGTTTCGTGGATCGAACAGGATCCCGCCGCCGGCATCAACTGGCTGGACCGCGCGGTGACGCTGAGCCCGAATTACGCGCAAGGGGTTTACGCCCATGCCTGGGCGGATACGATTTCCGGGCGTGGCGAGGGCAGCGTGGAGGGCATTGACCTGGCGTTGGCGCTCAGCCCGCTCGATCCGTTTCGTTACGCCATGCTTGGCGTGCGGGCCTTTACCTGTGCTTTGGCCGGCGATGAAACCGGCGCCGCGCGCTGGGCCAATGACGCGGCCCGGTCCCCCGGCGCCCACGTGCTGATCGCCGCCATCGCTGTGGCGATGAACGACATCGCTGGCGACGACAGGCTCGCCGCCTATTGGGCGGAAAATGCGCATACGCGTTTTCCCGGCCTGACCCGCGCCGACTTTTTCAACGCCTTCCCCTTTGCCGACGGCGGATTGCGTCAACGAATTGATGTTGCGCTTTCAAAACGCGGCTTTTCGTAACGCTCATCGGAAGAGATCCATCTGCGCCGTCGCCTCCGCCGGGATCCTGAACTGCGAAAGATCAAGCGATGGCCTGTCCTTATTGAGGCCAAGATTTGTGACTGCTTTTTTGAACCGCTGCGAGATCAGCCTGGCGTAAGTCGCTTTGATTTCCTTGCCGCGCGACCAGTCGACATCGTAATCACGCCCGCCATTCATGTCGCGAATATGGCGCATGATTCTGGCCGCCCGGTTGGGCGCATAGGTTTCCAGCCATTCCTGAAACAGCGGCGAAACCTCCAGCGGCAAGCGGATAATCGTATAGCCGACAAAATCGGCGCCGGCGTCTTTAGCCTCTTCCATCAGCGTTTCAAGCTCATCATCGTTGAGGCCGGGGATCATCGGCGCTGTCATGACGCCGGTGGGAATGCCGGCCTGGCTCAAGGCGCGCACGGCGTCGAACCGGCGGCCGGGCGCGGAAGCGCGCGGTTCCATGGAGCGGGCCAGCGCCTTGTCGCGGGTCGTGATTGAAACCATCGCCCGGGTCAGGTTTTGCGCCGCCATGGGCGCCAACAGGTCAATATCGCGGGTGATAAGATGGGATTTCGTCAGTATCGTGACGGGATGATTGAAGCGCGAAAATGTTTCCAGAACGCCGCGCATGATCCGGAACTTTCGCTCGATCGGCTGGTAGGGATCGGTGTTCGTGCCCATGGCGACAACACGCGGCGCATAGCGCGGATTGGAGAGTTCCTTTTCCAGCAGCGCCGCGGCCGTCGGTTTTGCAAATAGCCGGGATTCAAAATCGAGCCCCGGCGACAGGCCCATATAGGCGTGGGTCGGGCGGGCGAAACAATAGATGCAGCCATGTTCGCAGCCGCGATAGGGATTAATCGAGCGATCAAAACCAACGTAAGGCGACTTGTTAAAGGTGATGATCTTTTTCGGCTTCTCGATCGTGATTTCGGTTTTTAACGGCGGCGCCTCGTTTTTTTCTTCCTCGGCAATTCTGTCGAGTGGGGCGCCGTCAAATTCCGCGGCGTCATTCTGCCAGCCATCATCCCGCCAACCATCATCAATGCCCTCGCGCTTTTCCTTTTCATAGCGCCCTGATTGATTGGAGCGCGCGCCGCGTCCCTTTCCTCCTTCGGGCGGTCGATCGGCCCCGGTTTGATCGGCGGCCTCCGGGCGAAGAGAGGCCCCGTCGGCGGGGCGTTTGAAGGAAAGGTGTGCAGCGCGCGCCATTTTTGAAAACTAGCGCACAAAAAGAACAAATCAAGAACAAAATTTCCCAATTTATCCCCGGCGCCTTTTGCAATTGCGGTTGGCGCGGCTTGTCCGCAAAAAGGGCCGGCCATGATTTCCGTTGTGATCCCGACGCTTAATGCTGAAAGCCGCCTTGCGCGCTGTCTTGAGGCCCTCGTGCCCGCCGCGTGCGACGGGACCGTCAAGGAAGTCGTTGTCGTCGACGGCGGCTCGACGGACAGGACAGCGGAAATTGCAGACGGCTTTGGCGCCCGCGTGATCGCGCATGCGCCGGGGCGCGGCGGACAATTGCGCGCCGGGGCGGGGGAGGCGCGCGGACAATGGCTGTTGTTCCTCCATGGCGATACAATCCTCGATGACAAGTGGGCGGCGGTCGCGCGCAATCATATGGAATGCGAAAGCGCCCGCCTTGGCGTCTTTACCCTGGCGTTTGAAACGAAGGCGCCGGCGGCGAAGCTTGTGTCGGCAGGCGCCATGATACGTACACGAATGTTATCTCTTCCCTATGGGGATCAGGGGTTGTTTGTCTCGCGTGCGCTTTACGATGAAATCGGCGGCTATCGGGATATTCCCCTGTTTGAGGATGTCGATATTATCCGCCGCCTTGTCAAAAGGTTTGGCCGCGGCGTTATAAAGGTGTTGCCGGCGACCGCCGCCACCAGTGCTGAACGCTATGAACGCATGGGATACGCTCGTTGCGTTATCCGGAACAATCTGTTGCTTGCCCGTTTTCTGTTTGGCGCCTCGCCGGAAGTCTTATTGAAAGCCTACGGATAATGTCGGGAACGGTAATTGTTTTTGCCAAGGCGCCGCGCGCGGGCACGGTCAAGACGAGACTGGCTAAGGCGGTGGGCGCCGGGCGCGCTGCGGCATTGTTCCGTATCATGACCGAACGTGTCGTCGCAGAAGCGGTAAAAGGGCCGTGGGAAACGCAAATCGCCGTCGATCCGGCGTCGGCGCTTCAGGGTTGGGAAAACGTCTTTCCGTATTATTGCGCCCGGCGCCCGCAAGGGACCGGCGATCTGGGGCAGCGCATGGCGCGCGCCTTTCGCGCTGCGCCGCAGGGGCCGGTCGTCATCATCGGCGCGGATGCGCCGGGCTTGCGTGCGCGTCATCTGTACAAGGCGTTTGCCGCCATGCGCGGCGCTGATGCGGTGTTCGGTCCGGCGCTGGATGGCGGTTACTGGCTGATCGGGCTGGCGGGGCGGCGCCCGGCGCCCACGCTTTTTCAGGGCGTTCGCTGGTCCAGCGCGCATGCTCTTTGCGACACGATGAATTCCCTGCCGCATGGCTATAAAACTGCTATGCTGGAGCGGCTATCGGATATCGACGAGGCGTCAGACCTCGACCAACTCGGCGCCCGGTCGACAGCGTAGGAAAATTGCAAAACCGCCAGATAAACTTTGGGGAGGCGACTATGCGAAATATAATCAGTGCAGGAATTGCAGTTTTTGTCCTGGCGTCGCTGGCGCTTGTATTTTACGTCATACCGGCCCGCATCGATGCGGATCTCAATCAGGTCATCGCTCATGAGGCATATCCCGTCAGCGCCAGGGCGCGATCTCTCCATGAAACCATACCGGTCGCAGACCTTCATGCCGATACGCTGTTATGGATGCGCGATCCGACGCGCCGCAACAAGCGGGGGCAGACGGATATTCCGCGGCTGATCGAAGGCGGCGTCAAGCTGCAGGTGTTCACTGCGGTGACAAAATCGCCGAAGGGTCTGAACTACGAAGAAAATGATGCGAGTACGGATGATATTACAGCGCTTGCCATGGTGCAGCGCTGGCCGGTTGCAACATGGGGCTCCCTGTTTGAGCGCGCGAAATATCAGGCGCGCCGGCTCAGGCGTGCTGACGAACGCTTCGGGCCTGCGTTTCGCATGGTGCGCAGTCAGGCGGAGTTAAAGCGCGCGTTGAATGTCGGCGCCCTCGCCGGGGTCTACGGCATAGAGGGCGCGCATCCGCTTGAAGGCGATATTGAAAATCTGGACAAATTCGACGCCGAAGGGCTTCGGGTCGTCGGCCTTCAGCATTTCTTTGACAATGAGCTTGGCGGGTCGCTTCACGGGTCAGGCAAGTCCGGGCTGACGGATTTCGGTCGCGATGTCGTCTGGCGCGCCAATGAACTCAACATGATTGTCGATGTCGCCCATGGATCGGAAACCGTTGTCGCTGATGTGCTCGCGCTGTCTACGCGCCCGGTGATTGTTTCGCATACCGGCTTGAAAGGCCATTGCGACAGCCCGCGAAACATTTCCGATGAGATGCTGAAAGCGGTCGCCGACGCCGGTGGTCTCATCGGCGTCGGCTATTGGGACGGCGCGGTGTGTACGCCGGATATGGAAACGATTGCGCAAGCCATCGTCTACGCCGTCAATCTTCTTGGTGCGGATCATGTGGCGCTTGGTTCCGATTTTGACGGAACAGTGCATACGCCCCTGGATGCAACCGAGTTACCGGCCCTGACCCAGGCATTGCTTGACGCGGGGCTCGATGAAAAGACTGTCCGCGCCGTTATGGTGGAAAATGCGGTGCGC
>CAMYNO010000031.1 GCA_947259815.1 uncultured Parvularculaceae bacterium | reverse complement strand
TCCGGCGCAAGGTGGATATTGGCGGCGTTGTCGATGGGCGTCGCCAGCGCGTTGCTCATCTGGCTCGGGCGGCTGAAACGCCCGGTCGCCGCCACTGGCGTCGCCTTTGTCGTCGGCGGGGCGCTGGGCAATCTCTATGACCGGCTCGCCTATGGCTATGTGGTCGATTTCTTCGATTTTTCCGGGCTTTATTTCCCGTGGGTCTTTAATGTCGCCGATGCTTCGATCAATGTCGGCATCGCCTTTATCCTGCTCGATGCTTATCTGACCCGAGAGAAAAAACCGAAAGCCTGAGGCTTTGCGCTCGCCGTCCGGCGGGGCTATAAGGCGCTTTCTCGCGGGGGCGCGTGATGTGGAGTGAGACTGCCATGACTGGTTCGAAAATCCTGACGCTGGCGCTGCTTGCCGCTTCCGCCGCTGCTCTTTCGGGCTGCGGCATCGGCAAAGCGCTTGGCGATAACAAGAACGCCCCGGATGAGTTCGCGATCGCGACCAAGGCGCCGCTTGTCGTGCCGCCGGATTATGCGCTGCGCCCGCCAAAACCCGGTGAGGCGCGCCCGCAAGAGCTTTCGCCGTCAGAACGCGCCCGCGAAGTCCTGCTGGGGGATACAGCGGCCGCGCCGCCAAGCGATGGCGAGCAATTCCTGCTGCGCAAGGCCGGAGCGCTCAACGCCAACTCCAACATCCGCAATATCCTGAATGCGGAAGTCGGCGCCCGCGGCGACAAGGAGAGATCGCTCGCTAACCAGCTTATTTTCTGGAATTTCATCGACGGTAAGGTCGATGATTCGGCGGCGCCGCTCCGGGTCGATAATCCGGAAGAATGGCTAGCCGAACGCGAACGCCGCATCAAGGCGGTGCTCGGCGAAGAGGGCGCGGTTGAGATCAAAAAGTCGAAAACGCTGAATCTTCCCGGCGTATTCTAGGGCCGATATTTTTACACAGCCATTGGCTTCCCCTCGCTGCGGCGGGATAATCCGCCATGGCGAATCAGGCTGAAAAATTGTCTTCGAGCGCAAGCGTGATCCGGCGGCTTCCCGCCGGTGCGGTCAATCGCATCGCCGCCGGTGAGGTGATCGAGCGGCCTGCGGCGGTGGTGAAAGAGCTTGTCGAGAACGCCCTCGACGCCGGCGCGGCGCGCATCGATATAGAGATCGAACGCGGCGGCAAGACCCGCATGGTCGTCAGCGATGATGGTTGCGGCATGAGCGCCGACGATCTTTTGCTCGCGATTGAGCGCCACGCCACCTCGAAACTGGCGCCCGGCGCCGATGGCGATTACGACCTTCTCAATATCGCCACCATGGGCTTTCGCGGCGAGGCTTTGCCGTCGATAGGCGCGGCGGCGCGGCTTTCGATTACGTCCCGTACGGATGATGGCGCCGGGGCTTCACGCCTCGATGTGGAAGGCGGCGCGGTCTCGGGCCCCGCGCCGGTTGGCTTTGGCGGGACCGGAACGCGGATAGAAGTCCGCGATTTGTTTTATGCAACGCCGGCGCGGTTGAAGTTTTTAAAATCCGATCAGGCCGAATCGAGCGCTGTCGGCGAGGTGGTTCGTCGCCTCGCCATGGCGCGGGCCGATGTCGCTTTCACGCTTTCATCGTCCGGCCGGAAGACGCTGAACCTGGCGGCGGAAGCGGCGGATGAAAAAGGGCGCCTCGCACGCCTCGCCGCGATCATGGGGCGTGATTTCGGCGATAACGCCATCGCCGTCGACGCGACGCGGGACGGCGCACGGGTTTCCGGCTTCGCGGGTCTTCCCACCTATAATCGCGGCTTGCCCGACAAGCAGTATCTGTTCGTGAACGGACGGCCCGTGCGCGACAAGCTCATTGTCGGCGCGGTGCGCGGCGCTTATGCGGATTTTCTCGCCCGCGACCGGCACCCGGCGATTGCGCTCTTCCTCGACCTGCCGCCGCAGGAGGTCGATGTTAATGTGCATCCGGCCAAGACCGAAGTGCGCTTTCGCGATGCGGGCGTGATACGCGGGCTGCTGGTCGGCGCTTTGCGCCACGCCCTCGCCGAAGCGGGCCATCGCGCCGCGACAACGACCAGCGCCTATGCGCTCGGGAAAATGACGCCGCAGGGTGAGGCGCCGTCATTCGCGTCAGTGGCGCGGGCCAACCCGTTTGCGCGGGATTTCCAGTCGCCGGCCTTTGCCGACCGCCCGCGTGAATTCGAAGGGACCGACGCCCCGGCGGCGCGCGAGGGCGTTTCGGCGGCAACGCCGGAAATTCCCGATACGGATTACCCGCTTGGCGCGGCGCGGGCCCAGCTTCATAACACCTATATTGTGACCCAGACAAATGACGGGCTGGTCATTGTCGATCAGCATGCGGCCCATGAGCGGCTGGTCTATGAAAAGATGAAAGCGCGCCTTTCCGAAGGCCGGGTTCCCGCACAAGGGGTGCTGATACCGGAAATCGTTGAACTGACGGCGGATGAAATCTCCCGTCTGGCGCCGCGTTTCGATGAATTCGCCGAGCTCGGCCTGACGATGGAGCGCTTCGGGGAAGATGCGGTGATGGTGCGCGAAACGCCGGCGCTTCTTGGCGAGGTCGATGTAAAAGCGCTGGTGCGCTCACTCGCCGACGACCTTGCGGCGATTGGCGAGAGTTTGACGCTCAAGGAAAAGCTGGAGGAAGTTTGCTCCTCCATGGCGTGCCATGGGTCGGTGCGCGCCGGACGGCGTCTCAATGGCGAGGAAATGAACGCGCTGCTGCGCCAGATGGAAGCAACGCCCCATTCCGGCCAATGCAATCACGGGCGCCCGACTTATGTTGAATTGAAACTGGCTGACATCGAGCGCCTCTTCGGCAGGCGCTAGAGGCGGTTGCGGTTCAGAAGCCTCACACCGCCTTCATCCTGAGGGAAATTTTTCCTTCGCCCTTCGAGACGAGCCTTCGGCTCCCTCAGGATGAAGGAAAAATTTTGTCTCGAAGGATGAGCGGCATGGATCACCCCGTCAACAATCCGATTTAGCGCAGCGCCCATTCAAGCGCGTCGTCCAACCGGTCTTCGCCCCAGAAGAGTTCGTCGCCGACGGTAAAACTCGGCGCGCCAAAGACGCCGAGACCGGTTGCTTCCTCGACCTGCGCCCGCAGCCGCGCCTTGTTTTGCAGTGATGAGGCTTGTTCCTGAATATCCGGCGGCTGACCGGTCGCCCGCGCAATTTCCATCAGGGTTTGCGGG
>CAMYNO010000030.1 GCA_947259815.1 uncultured Parvularculaceae bacterium | reverse complement strand
CCCGGCGCCTGTTGAATTTACGGATAAAAACCGCGTTGTCGTTTTCACTGACGAGATCGACAAAATTGTCATTCCCCGGGCCGGCGAAAATACGTCCGGCATAAATTTCGAAGTGATTGTCGGATTTACGCTGACGCCGGAGCAGGCGATTTTTAACCGGTCCGGCAAGAGCTTGAAGTTTCCCAATATTCAATGACGCTCCTTGACGATTTGAGTGCATTTATGGGCGAGGCGTTTGCCGCCGCCGGTCTCGACGCCGCCTATGGTCGTGTGGTGCGCGCGGATCGTCCAGACCTCGCGCAGTTTCAGTGCAATGGCGCTTTGGCCGCTGCTAAAGCGGCGAAGCAAAATCCGCGCGCCTTGGCTGGGATGGTCAGCGAAAAACTTTCGGGGAGCGAGATTTTTGCTGAAGTCACCATCGCGGGACCGGGCTTTATCAATCTGAAATTGCAGGATTCATGGCTTGCCGACCAGACCAAGCGACATGGCGACGTCTGGTTGAGTGAAGCGCCTGAAAAGATTGTCATCGACTATGGTGGGCCTAACGTCGCAAAGCCTCTCCATGTCGGTCATCTGCGCGCTGCAATTATCGGCGAAAGTTTGAAACGGATCGCCCGATCTGCCGGCCATGAAGTGATCGGCGATGCGCATCTGGGCGATTGGGGGCTGCAAATGGGCCAGCTCATCTCCGAGCTGGAATTGCGCGAACCTGATTTGCCGTATTTTGACGAGGCGTTCGGGGGACCGTACCCGCAGGACGCTCCAATCACACTGGGCGATCTTGAGGCGATGTATCCGGCCGCCTCGGCCGCCTGCAAAGCCGACAAGGCAAGGGCTGACCTTGCGCGGGCGGCGACGAAAGCGCTGCAGGACGGGCGGCCAGGCTATCGTGCGCTCTGGCGCCATTTCGTCGATCTTTCGGTCGCGGCAATGAAGAAGGATTATGGCGATCTCGGGGTCGATTTTGATTTGTGGAACGGCGAGGCGGATGCCGATGCGCTCATCCCGGAAATCGATAAAGATCTGCGCGCGCGCGGCTTGCTGGAGGAATCTGACGGCGCGGACATCATTCGGGTTGCCCGCGACGACGACAAAAAGGAAATGCCGCCGATCATATTCCGCAACAGTCAGGGCGCGGTCGGATATCACGCGACTGACATTGCGACGATCGTTGACCGGGTCCGCAATATTGATCCAGCGCGAATGCTTTATGTCGTCGATGCCCGGCAACGGCTTCATTTTGAACAGGTTTTCCGCGCCGCGGACGCCGCCGGCTATTTCGCGGAAGATAAGCTGGAACACCTTTGGTTCGGCACCATGAATGGCAAGGACGGCAAACCGTTCAAGACCCGTGAGGGCGGAACGCTTAAGCTCCGCGACTTCATTGATATGGTCACCGATAAAGCGCAATCCCGGCTGGTCGAAAACGGCATGGCCGAGGGGTTTGGTGACGTCGAAACTGCGGAAATTGCACGGAAGGTTGGGGTGGCGGCGCTGAAATTCGCCGACCTCTCGAACCCGCGCACCAGCGACTACATTTTCGATATCGAACGGTTCACGTCGTTTGAGGGGAAAACCGGACCTTACCTGCTCTATGCCCGGGCGCGCATCCGGTCCGTGCTGGCCAAAGCAGCGGCCGCGGGCGCTGGCGAGCCAGGCGAGATTTTGATTGGCGCACCGGAAGAGCGCGATCTGGCGTTGGCGGTTGCGGCCTTCGCTGACGCCCATCGCGACGCCTACCAGAAACGGTTGCCCCATATTCTGTGTGACCACGCCTTCTCGCTGGCACAGGCGTTTTCAAAGTTTTACGCGGCCTGCAGGATCGTTGATGAGGGCGATGATAATGTTCGTGCGTCGCGCCTGAGACTTGTTGAAATCGTCGCGTTCCAGCTCGACAAAATTTTCGACATGCTCGGTATCGAGGCGCTTGAGCGCATGTAATGCGCAGGAAACTGTTGCGCCGCAACAACAGCTTTCAGCAATCGGATAAATTACAGCCTGTTTAGAATCCGTAAGCGAACTGTTTTTGCCCCCGATCCATGCAATCGCCTTCGCTAAAAGCCTCATTTTTTTGGCACTCTTTTCCACACCCCTTAATACCGTTGCCTTTAAGTGCGACATTTCATCTGTATTCGGACGATACGTGTAACAAATCTGCCATAAAATCTTGGACTTACTGTCACGCAAAGTTTATATCGCCAGCCGCGTTGTGGGGCGGCGGCAATGGGCTCGGCGTTCCCGTCACAAAACCTTGGGGTTCATTGCAATGAAATTTACACACACGTTGTCCGCGGGCGCGGCTGCGATCGCACTGGCGACGGCATTTACGACAACAGCTATTCCAACGCCGGCATTTGCTCAGGCAACGACAGGTGCCCTTCGCGGCGTTGTAACCGGTCCAGACGGGTCACCAGTATCGGGCGCTCGTATTATTGTGACCGACACAACCACGGGCGCTTCGGCTACGACGACGACCGGTTCAGGCGGCGCTTACTCGGTTCGCGGTCTTTCCGTTTCGGGCCTTTATACCGTTCGCGTTGAGTCTGGCGCTTATGCTGGTCAGTCTATCTCTGATGTTCGCCTCGTTCTTGGCGATACGACAACAATTCCTTTCCAGCTTTCCGGCACGTCAACGACTGACGAAATCGTTGTTGTCGCGACCCGTTCGAATACGGCGCAAGTCGCTTCTGGCCCGAACGCAACTTTTAGCTCGACAGACCTCGCGCTGCTTCCGGCTGTAAACCGCGATATCAAAGACATCATCAAGCTCGACCCGCGCATCACGATTGACGAAGCTTTCGAACGCGGCATTCGCTGCGTCGGTTCAAATGAACGATTCAACTCTCTGACTGTCGACGGTGTTCGCCAGAATGACGATTTCGGCCTCAATAATAATGGTTTCCCGACCCAGCGTCTGCCTTTTCCGTTTGACGTTGTTGACCAGCTTGCTGTTGAAATCGCGCCGGTCGATGTTGAATATGGCGGCTTCACCGGATGTAATATCAACGCGGTTACGAAGACAGGCGGCAATGAGTTCCATGGCCGACTGTTCCTCGATTACAACTTCGCGGGACTTCACGGCGATTCCCTTGAGGATGGCACTCGCTCGGTAAACAAGCCGGCGAATGACGAACGTTCATACGGCGCCGTTATCACTGGCCCGATCATTAAAGATCGCCTGTTCTTCACCGCGGCTTATGAGAAGTTCAAAGGCTCCGACGCGCACAATACTGGACCGGCCGGTTCTGGTTTCACGAATGAAGTCAACCTCGATGGCCGAACTGTAACACAGGCGGAAGTCGATCAGATCACGCAAATCGTTAATTCGGTTTACGGCTTCGATCCGCTTGGCATTCCAACAAGTTCTGACGTACAGGATGAGCGTTTTTACATCAAATTGAATGGCTACATCACTGACGATCACCGCGTTGAACTCGCCTATCAGGACACATTTGGCGACAATGTTGTTCCGCAGAATACATCTCGAAATGATGGCGAGCTTGGTCTTGCGTCTAACTGGTACCGCCGCTCTGAAGATCTGGAAGCCTACTCGGCGCGTATCTTCTCTGACTGGACGGACAATTTCTCGACCGAGCTTCGCGTTTCCTATCAGGACCGCATCACAGGTCAGAACTCGCTGAACGGTACTGACTTTGCGCAGTTCGAAATCGAAACGCCGTCCGAAGGGGTGGTTTTCCTTGGCCCAGATAATTTCCGCCATGGCAACCGGCTTGAAGTCAACGTCTGGAACATCAAGGCGAAGGCGGAATACGCAACCGGCAACCATCTTTTCAAAGTTGGTTACGAGCGTGACATGTTCGACGTCTTTAACCTGTTCATTCCTTTCTCTTCAGGGTCGGTCGTATTCGACTCAATTGCTGACCTGCAAGCGCAACAACCGGCTTCCATTTTCTATCAGAATGCCGGAACGAACGTTAAGGACGATGCAGCTGCGACGTTCAAACGGACTCTTAACACGGCGTATATTCAGGATGACTGGACAGTTAATGACCAGATCACCATTGTTGCTGGCCTTCGCTACGACTGGTACAGCCAACCGGAAGCGCCGGAATTCAACCAGCTTATCGTTGATCGCTTCGGCATTCCGAACAATTCGACCTTTGACGGTCTAAATCTGATCCAACCGCGCATCGGCATGGATGTCGATGTAAATGACCGCTTGTCGCTCAGCTTCGGCGCGGGCCGCTTTTCTGGTGGTGATCCGTCGGTCTGGCTCTCTAACAGCTTCTCGAACACCGGCTTGATTTCCGGCAACGAGTTCTCGTCGGATCCGGCTGTCATCGGCGGCTTTGACGGGTTTAACATTCCGCAGCAACTGCAAGATGCGGTTGCCGCAGAAGCTGCTCTTGGTTCCGGCGCCGTTTCGATCGTTGATCCGAACTACAAGATTTCTTCAATCTGGCGTTTTAGTGTTGGCGCTGAATACTACGCAGACCTCTCAGCAATTGGTCTCGGCGATGACTGGAGCCTCGGCGCAGATCTGCTCTACACGGTCCAGGAAAACCCGAATATTTGGCAAAACCTCGATCTTGGGCAAATCGGTACGGCGCCTGATGGTCGTCCGATCTATGATACGCAGTTCGGATATGGAAACTCAGGTGTTCTGCTTCTGACCAATTCCAACCATTCGCCTCGTACTTTTGTTGCTTCCGCCTACTTCAACAAAGAGTGGGAAATCAACGACCGTTTCCGCACCAGCCTTTATGCTGGTTACGCCTACACCGATGCGGAAGACGTGAACCCGGCGACAAGTTCGACGCAGCAGTCAAACTTCGAGAATGTTGCGGCGATCGATTATAACAACCCGGTTGTTGCGCGCGGTAACTATGGCGTTACGCACGCCATGACGGCGCGTTGGGATATCGCCTATGAGTTCATTCGCGATTACGAAACACGCCTGTCTTTCGTTGGTCAGCTCAACAGCGGCAAGCCATATAGCTACACCTTCGATACGAATGGCGGATCTGACGCCGTCGCCGGCGGTGAGAACCTGTTCGGCGACAGTGACGACTCAGAGCGCCGTTCGCAACTTTATGTCCCAACGGGTTTTGACGATCCGCTTCTTGATGTTGCATCGTCCGTTCTCGCGATTGGCCAGGGTGACGCGGCAGTCGGTACACAACAGTTAACCGAATTGTTCCTCTTCTTCGAAGATTCGGGCCTGAGTCAGTATGCTGGCGGAATTGCACCACGGAACGCCTTTGAGTCCGATTGGTGGGGTAAGGTCGACCTTCGCTTTGAACAGCAACTTCCGGGCATCCCGGGCATCCTGCCGGATGACCGTCTGCGTTTCATCATCGACATCGACAACCTCACAAACCTCATCAATGACGATTGGGGTGTCTATCGTGAAGTCACTTTCGGTGGTTCCGGTCACAACGTTGCTATCGTTGATGCGGAGATATCTGCTGACGGTTCGCAGTTTATCTTTAATGACGTAAACGTAACGAACAGTGATGGCAGTTTCCGTGATCCGCAGTCAGTGATCAGCGGTGTGTCTACCTGGGAGATCAACTTCGGTATCCGCTACGACTTCTAAGTCGGGGGAGTAGAGTTGGAAAAGGGCGGCCTTTGGGCCGCCCTTTTTTGTTGTCGGAGATTACAATTACTTGCCGATCAGTCGCAGGAAACGGTCTTCCGCCTTGGTGTCGGAAAGGAATTCGCCAGTCATTGCACGCGTCACGCAAGCGACATCGGTTTTGTGAACACCTCTGGTCGATATGCATTGATGTTCCGCCTCGACCAGCACAGCAACCCCGCGCGGCTCAAGGGCGGTTTCAATCGCATTGGCAATCTGGTTCGTCAGCGTTTCCTGGCTCTGCAGGCGTTTTGCGAACGCATCGACGACGCGGGCGAGTTTGGAGATGCCGACAACCCGGTCCGCCGGCAGATACGCTACATGGGCCGTGCCGATCATCGGTTGAATGTGATGTTCGCAATGGCTCTCGAAGCGGATATTCCGGATCAGAACGATGTCCTGATAGCCTTCGACCTCTTCGAAGGTGCGGGACAAGATGGCGACCGGATCGTCAGCATAGCCGGAGAGGAACTCTTCATAGGCGTCAACGAACCGGCGCGGCGTGTCGATCAGTCCTTCGCGCTCGGGATTCTCGCCGAAATAGGAAAGGAGTGCGCGCACCGCTTTCTCGGCGTCTTCACGGCTGGCCTTTTCGCGGGTGTTTTGGTGGAATTGAATGGTCTCAGCGCTCATGTCACGCCTCCTCAATGGATTTGCATAGTGTAATCGTTTCAAGGCAGGCGAGGGCGGCTTCCGCACCTTTGTTACCGGCCTTGGTTCCTGCCCGTTCAATCGCCTGCTCAATCGTGTCGACGGTGAGAACGCCGAAGGAAATCGGAACGCCTGTTTCCCGTGCAGCCGTAGCGGTCCCGCGTGCGGCTTCGCCCGCCACATAATCAAAATGAGGCGTCGCGCCGCGAATGACGCAGCCAAGGGCGATAACGCCATCGTACCGGCCTGTTGCAGCGAGTTTTTTCGCAATAAATGGAACCTCATAAGCGCCCGGCGCCAT
>CAMYNO010000029.1 GCA_947259815.1 uncultured Parvularculaceae bacterium | reverse complement strand
TTTTGCCCACGTGACAACTTCATATTGACGGTTCGGCAAAAGTTTTTGGTTAAGGACCAATTAATGTGGCGCAATTTGTGCGCCTAAAGGGTTAAGCCGCGATGATGATTTCGAGCGCTTGACTGGCTTGTTTCGAAAGCGGACTTCGTGCGCTTAGGGTCTGAATTTTTTTTCGAATGCGTCGGTTCGAAACGCCTTGGGCGCCATCTGAAAGCCGGTTTCGATGAAGCGCGGCGCCGAATCGCGACCCCGCCAGTCGATATTTTGGGCCGCGACTGATTCGGGTTCGGTTTTTTCGTCCAGTGAAAGATTGGCCATATTCGCGCCGCCATGAAGACGCGCGGAAAGTTCCACGGGCGCCACGCCATGCGAGATGGAGAACGCCGAGCGAACCGTGGCGAAGGCGTCCGCCTCTTTCCGGGCTTCGCGCCGCGCCCGCCAGGACTGGCCAAAGAGCGAGGCGATAAGCCCGGCGCATGCATAAAACCCGGCGCCGGCAATAATGGCGCCAAGGGCCATGGGATAATCCGAGAGCGGTAATCTCGATGGATCAGCGCCCAGCCCGATTGCGGCGGCGACAGCGACACAGATCAACAGGGCCGCCAGAAATATTGCGGCCGCCCCATTGCCGGCGGAAACGCTCTCCCGCTTCAGATAGGAACTGAATGCGTCCGCCCCTTGTTCACTGGCGTCGGCGAAAGATATCGATTTCAGGAATGCATCGGCCGAGACCGTGTCGATGCGCCGCCCGATGGCGTGGTCGAGTGAGTGGGTCTCAAGGGCGAGGCGCTGGCCGAGAAGAACGGCTTCCTCTCGCGTACGCTTTTTGCTCGTTTTCCCCGTCGCCATCGTCATGGCGACGCCAAACAGCGCCGCGGCGGCCCCGGCGCCGGCGAGGATAAAGAAGAGCTTCGCCAATGCCGACGAATCCGCGCTGGCTGTGGTCGTCACATACCAGCCAGCAAGCGTCAGCCAGAACGCCGCAATCGCGAGGCGCAAGCCATAGGCAAGGAGCGTGACCTCAGCCCGGCCATGAGCGGTAATCCGTTTCGACAGGCCGTCCGCCAGACTGCGCACGCCGGCGGGATCGAAAAGGCGCGGCGTCTCTGGTTCTTCGCCGGCCGGGGCAGCGCCAAAAAATTGATCCGTGGGGTCGGCTGGCAAATGAAAGCGGGTGTCGCGCGTCTGCGCCGCCTTGCCGGAAAAGCGCGCGCGCAACGTTTGATAGTAATCGCCGCTGTCAGTTTTTTTTGCCAATGCCGTTACCCCACGGTGTTTCCAGGCGGCGCGCCCCCGCACATCCGCCCGGCTGTCCGCCACAATAGGGTAAAAATGGCCCGGCGTTAATCCTTCGGGAAAACCCTGAAAATTGGCGGGATTTTACGGGCGCCAGCGCTGCGGAATGGTGTTGCGTTCCCACCCGCGCGGCGGTTTTGTTGGCGCAGTCCACCGAATGAAGTGAGTATGACCGAGCAATTTACCGACCTGATCGACGCAGCGGAGTATGGGGCCGACTATGCGGATGGCGCCACGCGGCTGGTGATTCCCGATAGCTGGATGCAGGGGCGCACGACCTATGGCGGCTTGTCGGCTGCGCTTTGCGTCGTCGCCGCTGAGCGCGAATTTCCCGACCTTCCGCCGCTACGCAGCGCTGATGTCGCCTTTATCGGGCCGGCGGGCGGCGCGGTCGAGGGACGTGCGCGTATGTTGCGCCAGGGCAGGTCCGTGAGTTTTGTCGAGGCTGATCTCAATTCAGGCGAAGGGCTGGCGACCCGCTGCCTGCTGGCATTCGGGGCGGAGCGCGAGTCGATGTTCGATCGCGTCTTTACGCCGACGCCGGATTTACCGCGTCCCGATGA
The DNA here is from genome assembly GCA_947259815.1 of uncultured Parvularculaceae bacterium. GTDB lineage: Bacteria > Pseudomonadota > Alphaproteobacteria > Caulobacterales > Parvularculaceae > Hyphococcus. The sequence continues at coordinate 6,578 of CAMYNO010000029.1, read as the reverse complement.
ATGCGAACCGTATCATCCGGACGGCCTCGGCCCGCCTTTCGCGTTGCAATTTGTTACGCGCCTTGCGAAGGGCGCACGCCCGGCAACCGGCTCCGAGCAGTATGATCATTTCGTCTGGGTGCGCCATGTTGACGAGCGCGCGGACGGCATCGCGGCGCTGATCGCCCTTGCCGACATGCCGCCTCCGGCGATCATGCCGATGTTCCCCAGGTTCAAGCCGATCAGTTCCATGACATGGCAGATGAATATTCTGGTCGACCAACCGAAATCCTCTGACGGATGGTGGCTGCTCCAAAGCCGCGCGGAACATGCGCGCAATGGCTACTCAAGTCAGGACATGCTGGTCTGGAACAGCGACGGCGAAATGGTGATTGCCGGCCGCCAGAATGTTGCGATCTTTCTGTGAGCGGATTAACTGCATTAACGCTGCTTGTGTCCGATTATGACGAGGCAAAAACGTGGTTCGTTTCGTCGCTGGGTTTTGTCGTCAAAGAAGACATTCGGATCAGCGAGGGAAAACGTTGGGTTGTTCTAACGACCGGCGGCGCTGATCTGTTGCTGGCGAAAGCCGTCGGGGATGAGCAAATCTCCCAGATCGGCAAACAGGCCGGCGGACGCGTCGCGTTCTTTCTGGAAACCGATGATTTCGACCGCGATTTTGCTGCATTCTCTGCGGCGGGTGTTGTCTTTCTTGAAAAACCCCGGCGTGAGGCATACGGGACGGTCGTTCAATTCGCTGATCTCTACGGCAATAAGTGGGATTTGATTGAGCCTGCCTGAATGCGGGAGAGCCGCGTGGGCTCGACATTCACCGCCCTTCGCTCAGGGATTCTTCCTTGATGGTGAGTGCAAGCCATTGCTCCTCGGCTTCGCTTAGCTCGTCTCTGGCCTGCTCAAGCGCGCCGGCGCACGCATTGAACTCTTTCGGGTCTTTTTCAAAGAATTTCGGATCGGCGAGTTTTTCGTTGAGCGTATTTATTTGTTCTTCGAGCGCGGCGATTTTGTCCGGCAACGACTTCAGGGCAAACTGCTCCTTATACGAAAGTTTTTGTGCGCCGGTTTTCGGCGCGCTTGCGTTTCTTGTTCGCTTTTCCGCTTTTGGCACGGCCTGTGCCTTGCCGGGTTCGGCGCCGCGTTGCGCAAGCATATCGCTATATCCGCCGGGATACCGAATCCAGCAGCCGGGCTTATTCGGATCGGTCGAAATGACGCTGGCGACAACGCCGTCCAGAAAGCTGCGATCGTGACTGATAAGCAGGACACATCCTTCATAGTCGGCAAGGAATCCTTGCAGCAGGTCGAGGGTTTCAAGGTCGAGATCGTTGGTCGGCTCGTCGAGCGCCAGAATATTCGATGGATAGGCCAGCGCTGCGGCAAGAGCGAGGCGCCCGCGCTCGCCCCCCGATAGGGATGACACCGGCGCGCGCCATTGTTCCGGCGCAAACAGAAAATCCTGCAAATACGTCGCCACATGCTTGTTGGCGCCGTTCACCGTGACATAGTCGCCGCGCCCGTCAGTGATGGCGTCGGCAAGTCGATCATCGGGCTTAAGCCGCGCGCGCTGCTGGTCGAGGGTAACGAGCGCCATGTTATCGGCGCGCATGACGGTTCCCGCATCCGGTTCCAGCGCACCGGTCAGCATCGACAACAGGGTCGTCTTCCCCGCGCCATTGGGCGCAATGACGCCGATTTTGTCGCCGCGAGAAATTTTAATGGAAAAATCCTCGACGACTGTATTTTCACCAAAGGATTTTGAAATGTGTTCCGCGACGATCATGCGCTTTGAGGCGGCGCCTGCCTGTGTCGTTGCAAAACTGACCGATGATTGGGACCGGCGTGATTCCCGATAGGTGTCGCGCAGGGTTTGAAGCTCGCCCATGCGGCGAACATTCCGTTTGCGCCGTGCGGTCACGCCATATCGCACCCAGTCTTCTTCGGCCGCAATTTTTCTGCCGAGTTTGTGATGCGCTGCTTTTTCTTCTTCCAGCCTGGCGTCGCGCCATTCCTCAAAAGCGGAAAAGCCTTTTGAGAGGTAATGGGTCTCGCCGCGATCGATCCAGACGGTTTGCGTAGTCAGGGTTTCCAGAAAACGCCGGTCGTGGCTGATGATGACGAATGCCGCGTTTGAACGGGCAATACGGCTTTCAAGATCGGCGATCGCGGCGATGTCGAGATGGTTGGTCGGCTCGTCCATCAAAACGACATCCGGGTTTGCAACAAACGCGGCGGCAAGCGCGATGCGTTTTGCTTCACCGCCAGAGACGCTTTGAAGCGGCGCATCGGCGTTGATGCCGAACTCCGCCAGCGTTCGCTCAGCGAGGTGCAGATCATTTGCATCGCTTAGCGCTGCTGAAACAAAGGAACCGGCTGTCGCGTGATCGCCGAATTCAGGTTCCTGGGGCAGGTAGCAAACCTGTGCGTCAGGATGCAGGAAGCGTTCACCGGAATCGGCGGTAACCGATCCCGCGGCAATTTTCAGCAGGGTCGATTTTCCCGATCCGTTGCGGCCGACAAGGGCGATACGCGCCCGCGGTCCAACTTCCAGCGACGCCTTCACCAACAGCGGCGCCCCGCCAAAGGTCAGGGCGATATCGCTCAATGATAAAAGTAGGGCGCTCATTTCACGGGTGTACCGGTCCTTGCGGCCGGGTTGCAAAAATTTTCTGCCGGGGCCGGTCATTAACGTTTTGTTGCGTGCGGCGTGACAGGTTTCGGGCGTTGGTGCGGCGCGCGCACCACCCGCAGGGCGCCTTGAGACATGCATCCGCTGAAACAATATCTGTCGGAACTACAGGAATCCGTCGTTGACTTCAGCGCACGGGTCGGGGCGTCGCGGCAAACGCTTTACCGGATCATCAATGGGCGGCAGAAACCCAAGCCGGGCCTTGCCCGCCGGATTATTGAAGCGACCGGCGGCGCGGTTTGTCTGGACGATTTATTTTCCGATGCGGCGGGGCGCGGCAAGATCGTTTCAATGCCGACGGACGGGCTCGACACCGAGTTGGACAACCATAGATTGCGTACCGCGCTTGCCATCGTTTTTAATCATCTGACCGCGCAGGACGCTCCCGACCCGCCAGACAAATCCATCGAAATCGCCGCTGAAGCAACGGCGAATACTTACGCAGCCTTGCGTCCGGTCACGACCCGTCAGGGCCAGGCTCGTCTGACGCAAGCTCTTCGGCCAGTGCTTGAAGAAATTCTGAGAGAGTACGCGGATCCCGTGCCGTCCGCCGGTGCGATCGATCGAGGCGCTGAACTCGCCACAGAGTTGTATTTTCAAAACTGGAGCGCTGTCCAACGCAAGTAGCGGATTCGGGCGCTGTCTGCGCCGCAGCAACCTCCGCCGCCCGCCGCTTCGCCATGCGCCACATATTACGCGCTATGCGCGCGGCGTATGCGTCTTCTTCCTTCCCCAATGGAACATCTCCGGTTCGCAGGCCGTGCGACGCCTATTAACGAAGTTTCGCGTTACGTCTCGTGTGCTGTCGCCCATTATTGAGGCATAACAAGTAGCACAGAAATTACTCTCGTTACGGAAAAAAAACGTTTCTCCGGCGCCTACGCAAATCACAAGAGGTATTTGCGTTTGCGTCGCAATAGAGCCTTGGCAGGCAATGTGCATCGTTGTGCAGCCTGGATAGAGCGTTCGGAGACAGCCCGTTTCCGCATAGCGAGGGGGGCGGTTGCCGGTAAGGCCGGTATCGTCAGTGGTCGTATTAGTGTTTCGGCCTGGATAACCATAGGGTGTTACGGCGCGGCCGTGATTGTCTCGGTTTGCCTTGCATACCGTTCCGGCTCCGCCCAGATCGCGACCGCGGCAAGGTTAATAGGTCTCGGCTGGTTATGCTCGCTGCAATGCTGGATCTTGTTCGACGGCGACATGCTGGCGTTATCGTATCTTGCAATTGACGTCGTGCTCGCTGCGGCTTTTTACCAGCTATCGAAAGGCCGCTGGTTTCCGGCGCCGCTTTTCTTTCTTCATACCGCGACGGCGTTATTCAATTTCTATATTCTGCTGATCGATCAGGGACTGTACTGGATGATTGCGATCCTCAACCGCTCCTTCGAGCTGGCCCTGGCTTATGTCATCTTGTGTGCGGCATACCGAATTCGGCGGACGGCGTAGCAACTGGTTTGCGCCGGTATCAGAGCGCGTTGATGAATCCGGCAATATCGTTATGCGCTTCGCGTGCTTCCTCTAGCGACCAATGGGCGTGGAAACGGTGATACATTCCGTCGAAAACCTGCAGGCTGGCGGGCACGCCGGCGCGGTTCGCCGCCTGGGTTAGGCGGGCCGCGTCGCCCAGCAAGACTTCACGCCCGCCCGCATGGACAAGCATTGGAGGCAGCCCGTTAAAGTCACCATAAAGAGGCGATACGCCGGGGTCTTTGAGCGCGGTATTCGGCGCGTAATACCGAAAGAGGTTTCGCGTATAAGCGCCGCGCATGGAACGGATCAACGGGTCTTTCTTGTCCAGCGTAATCTGTGTGTCGCTGGCGCCAAGACCGTCAACGCAAGGCGAGAGAAAGACTGCGCCGGCCGGCATTGGCGTTCCTTCGTCGCGCCAGCGCATGATCGCCGAAAGAGCGATCGCGGCGCCGGTCGATTCCGCCATCACGACAATCCGCGGCGACGGAGCGCCAGCGCACAAGGCGTGGTAAACCGCGCTGATCTCTTCGATCTGTGTCGGGTAGTGCGCGTCGGGCAGCAAACCATAGTCGGGACCAAATCCCGTGCAGCCGCTTAAGTGGCATGTCGCCAGAACGCTGGCGGCATTCTCTTTTGGTCCGCCGGCGACGAAACCGCCGCCATGGACAAAAAGGATGATCGGCGCATTCTCGCGAACGCTCGATGTTTCATAATAAACGCCATTAACATTGCCGGCGCTTTCTTCCGTGATGCGGTATTCGAAGTCGATTTCTTCAAGCGTCTTGAGCGCTTCGTCATTTTGCATGCGGCGCGCAAATCCGCGCGTCACCGGATTGCGCCACATATCGAGCGTCGGATAAGGCCGCAGCGTCGCTATTCTCTTTCGTGCGCCATCGCTTATCGCGCCGCTTGATCGGCGAAAAATTCCGGGCATGCCCGAACAACCTCTTTGCTGGCGGGCGTATCAATGAATTCCGATTTTTATCAGCTTGCCCGCAGATGAATTTTCCCAAGGGCGGGCAAATTTTACGTTAATGTCCGAACGTGAAGCCCTGAAAAAACTGCGGAAATTTCCTGTCAACGAATGTGTAATAAGGCGGGGGCCGCCAGGGCGTACACCTGACGAAATTGTAAGCTGGAGAATATGCGTTGGTTTGGGGCGCAGCCTCGTTTAGGGTGCGCGCCGAAAAGCAGGAATTGAGGGAGTAAAATCTTGCAACGAAAAATCTGGATTGCCGCTGGCGCGGCTCTATTCGCAGTCGCATGTGGCAAAAACGCCGCCGATGAAACTGCTGCTGAAGATAAAACTGCTGAAGAAGTCGTCGCTGATGAGGGTGCAGTCGAAGCGGGCAATGAAAATGCGCCTGGCGATTCCGCCGACACTCTTGCGGCGGAAAATCTCGCGGCGTCGCTTTCATATCTGAGTGAAAACGAAAAACGCGACGGCGTCGAAGTCACACAGAGCGGACTGCAATATATGGTTCTTGAAGAAGGGCCGGAGGATGGGCTGACGCCTGTTTCCACCGACATCGTGCAGGTTCATTATGTGGGGACGCTCAAAGACGGTGTTGAGTTCGATTCTTCACGCGCCCGCGGCGCTGCGGCCACGTTTCCACTCAATCGCGTCATCCCCGGTTGGACCGAAGGCGTTCAGTTGATGAGTGAAGGCGACAAGTTCCGTTTCTTCCTGCCGCCTGACCTTGCCTATGGCGAAACCGGAACGCCGGGCGGGCCGATTGGACCGAACGAAGCCCTGATTTTCGATGTAGAACTGATCAAGGTTCAGAACGCGGAACGTAATCTCAAAGCGTCAACAGCGTTTCTGGCCGAAAACGCGAAAATGGAAGGCATCCTTACAACGGATTCCGGTCTGCAATATCAGGTGCTCTCGGAAGGCGCCGACGATGGCGGCAGCCCGGACGAAGATGACGTCGTCAAGGTTCATTATGCCGGGACGCTCATGAACGGGACGGAGTTCGATTCATCATATCAGCGCGGCCGCCCGGCGGTTTTCCGTCTGAATGAGGTGATCGACGGCTGGACGGAAGGCGTGCAACTGATGAGCGTTGGCGACAAATACCGCTTCTTCATTCCGCCCGAACTTGCCTATGGCGATACCGGGAACCCGTCAATCGGTCCGAATGAAGCGCTCATATTCGAGGTTGAGCTTATTGAGGTGACGCCGTTCCCGGTCGCTGCGTCTACGGAGTAACATCGATACACGGAACTTGAAAAAAACGCTTCGCGGGCGATCGCGGAGCGTTTTTTTATGCTTTAAGCGTGTTCATGTTTAATACTTGTTAACCCTGTTTGCCGTAACGGCGTATTGCTGGCGATGGGCCAGCTAAACAGGGGACTTTTCGAAATGAGAAAAGCGACAAAAAAAGCGGCCCGTCCGGCTGCGAAAAAAACCACAGCCAAAAAG
>CAMYNO010000028.1 GCA_947259815.1 uncultured Parvularculaceae bacterium | reverse complement strand
TGCCGACCATGCGCGCGCGGCTTGCCTTAGCAGGCCGCAAATTTTATGCGTGGTGGGAAGGCTACGCCTTTGACGAGGCGGCCGAGCGCGCAGCGCTTCAGGCGCAATTGCCCAATTGCGGCTTTGCAACGGGCAGGGCGCCGGAGGAACTTGTCGCCGAAGCGATCTGGGGCGCCGGGCGGCTTATGCCCGGTTCGCCGGTATTCACGATGCGCTATGCACGCATGCTCTCCCTGCCGGTGAAGGCCAATATCATTATTTTCGGCGCAGGAACCGGCGGTCCGCTGGACGATATCGACCACGGGACGCGCTGGAAAGCGCAAGGGTTCACGCATTCGACCGGCGGCGCACGCAAGGACCTGAAAGCCTATGGCGATGCGCTGGGCCGGATGAACAAATCGGGCGCCAACGGCGCGCTTTCGTTTTTCCAGTTGAACCGCGACTCCAACCCTGCCGCATTTGCCGAATTTGCGGCGGAATTTCTCCAGAGTGGCGCGAAGACTGTCTTCACGGATTTTGCCGTCGTGCGAAAGGGTGCGCGCCTGCCCAAATGTTTCCCGGCCGGAGCGGGCATTGGCGCGATGCCGAAAACCGAAAGCGAATATCGCGATGCGGTGCGCGCGGCGGGCTTTGTGGTTGAGGAAGTCGGCGACGATACATCTTCCTTCATGCCGTTGATTGAAAGCGGCTGGGCCGAATGGCGCCGGGCGTATACGGCGATTGAAACGATGGACGACGCTAAATTCCGCGCCGGCCTGCTGCGGGCGCTGGCGGCGCAAGCTCATCTGTGGGCGGAGCGTTATGAAGCGCTTCGGTCCGGGCAGTTGCGGATTTTGTTCATGAAGACCGCGCGGCGTTAGAATTTTTTGATTTTCGCTATCACCGCTCATCCCGGTTTTCGCCGGGATGAGCGGAGTGCTGTGCAGTCAGATGACCCTATCGCCGGTAGTTTCGCCAGTCGTCGATGCGCGCAAAGATGATAAACAAGACCGACAGGACGACCAGCACGAGCAAGGCGAACTGGATCTGCGCTTCCACGGCGTGAACTTCATGCTTTGACGGCCGTTGGGGCATTGTATCGTCAAGAATGATTTCACCGAATTCTTCGTCCGCCGTGTCGCCGATAATTTCGCCGTCATCGGTTTCGACGACAATCTCTTCCCCGGCGCTGGCATCGACATCTTCATCGACGCTTGTATCCGTCGAAGGAGCAACCGGGACATCTTCAGGCTGGCCGCTGTCCGGTATCTCTTCCGCATCGAGTGTATCTGCCGGTTCCGCATCGACGGCCGGCTCGGCGGCGTCCGTCGTCGGCTCAGGCAAAACATCTTCCGCCGGTGTTTCTCCGGCTGCGTCTAAGTCTTCATCAGTGCTTGCATCGCCTGCCGGCGCGGGAACTTCCTCAGCGCTATCAGCGTCATCGGCGCATTCAGTGCTACGGCCATCGGCGACGGGATCATTGGCAAAGTCGATTTCGCCGTCAAATATCGTATCGCGGCCGCAGTCTTCGGTCTCGTCGTCGTCGACCCGGCTGCGCGGCGGTGTTGAGCCTTCGGCGGCGGAAGGGTCTTCTGTCGCGCCGCGCCCGGTTTCGATATTGGTCTCGACCTGATCGAGTTCCTCGGCGCTGTCGCGGCCCATGGTCGAGGCGGCGACGCCGGCGCCGCCGGCGACGGTCGCGCCCTGTACGGTCCGGCTCTCGGCGATGTTGTCCCGGCGCGGCGTATCCTCGACCGGCGTAACGCGGGAATTTTCGCTGATATTCTTGGGCTCGCGCACCAGCGGCGGATTGGTCGGGGTGAGAAACAGCGCCCGTTCTGATGCCCGCCGCCGGGTCAGGCCCGTCACCTCGCGCAGGACGCCATTGACCGTCGCCTTGTTCCACCAGGTGAGGGCGTCCGCGGCGTCCAGCCGTTGATTTTTGTTCAGGCGCCGCCGCGCGGTAGAGCCGCGATAGGCCTCGATCCCCACATTGTAGATGAAGCTGACCAGCGCATCGAACTCGTTCTGGTTGAGGCCAACCGATGTCAGCCGATCGACGGCGTCTTCGCGGGGTTTGAGGTCTTTGCGCAGCAACGCCTCGGCCTCGCGCTCGGAAATGCGCATGCCGGGCTCCACATCGTCGCCCGTATGGCCATAGCCGATGGTCCAGATACCGGCGATATCCTGATAGGCCTCAAGTTCGAGACCCTCAAACTGCTTGATTAGCTCGATGCCGCGCGCCGACGTCTTCACTGCAATACCCCACCCATCACCGCGCCGATACTAACCAAGAAATGTGGCGATGTGTAGGAACGAACACCTCAACGCCGCAAAAATCCGCCGCTTTTGCCCGCCGCGCTAATCCCTGATAGCGTTTATCCGTAAGTAACAAGAGTTTGAGGGGTTCATGAGCAATCAGTTGAAATTCAGGGCGGCGCTCGCCGCCATGGCCGGTGTTGCGCTTTTTTCCGTCGGTGCGAGCGCGCAAGTCGCAACGAACGGACCGTTGCTTGCGGCCCCCGCCGGCGGCGTATCGCTTGTCGAAAAAGCAAGCGAAGCCGATATTCGCGGATTTCTGGAACCCCTCGGTATTGTCGTCGCCCCTTTCGAGGAAGGCGACGAAACGGCGTATACGATGACGGCGACGACGGAATCTGGCGGGCAGTTTCTCGTCACGCTCTTCACCTGCGAAGATCCGACGAACGGCGTCAATTGCGAAGGCCTGACGAGCTATGCAGGCTTTTCAAACGCCGGCCTCGCCTATGACGACATCAACCAGTTCAACACCACATCGACAGTGTCGAAGGCGGTCAATCTTGAGACCCAGCGCGCGGTGGTCTTCGGCGTGCAGCAATATCTTTTCGGCGGGGTCAGCGCTGATAATATGCAGCATGTGATTGTCTTGTTCCTGAATGATCTCGACGATTTCATGCAGTCACGCGCGAACAATGCAACGACAATCGCCCATCAGGCGAGCGACGGTGAAAATACGAATTCGAAAACCAGTAACGCGTTAGACGCGCCGCCTGTGAGCGCGCCCGGCGCGTTCGGTCCGATCTCGCTGAACGGCGCCATCGCCAGCGCCATCACCAATACGCATGGCGTAAGCTTCGGCGTCGCGGTGCAGCGTTAGGCGTTTTCGTTGACGGAGATCGGCGTCGGCGCTGTCGGCGTTCCATCGCCATAGGATTGCGAGCGCTCCTGTGCTGCGGCTTCGGCGGCGATGGCTTTGACGACGCCTTCGCCGGCTTTTGCCGCCCCTTCCAGCAGCGCGCGCTGGCGTGCGGCGCGTTCCTGTAGGGCGTTGGTGATTTCGCGCAGTTCGCCAAGCAACCCGCTATCCGCGGACTGAACCGAGGCGCGGTTTTGCGCCACATCCCGGATCGATTGCGCATAGGCCGCGGCAAGGCGCGCTTTTTCAGCCTGAAGCGGCGCGATCTCGCGCGGGCGCTGGGTTTCGAGCAGCTCGTTTTCCTGTTCGAATATAGTGCTCAGGGCGTTGGTGATTTCCATCAGGGCGCGCACGCGCGCCGTTGGATCTGCGATCGGATCAGTTGCGGTTTCGCTCACGAGCGGTTTCCTTCCCCGGTATTGTATTGTCCCTGCATGTCGATCAGCGCGGCCTTCACCTGATCGGCGATGCCGACGCCGCCGCGCGCGGCCATGGCTTCCGCGTATTTTTCCTGGGCCATGGCGGCGAAAATCGTTTGCTCGGCGCCGTCGCCGCCAAAAAGACTTGGCGCCTTCGCGCTTTCGAACATTGGCTTTAGAAGTTCGGTCAGCATCAGGGTTTCGAACTCCTGTGCTTTGCGTTCGATGGCGGCGGTCTGGGCCGGCGTCATTGCCGGTGCGGCAGCAGAGGCGGCGGCAATTTCCATCACATCACCTCAATGTCGGCCTGCAGGGCGCCGGCGGCCTTGATCGCGTGCAAAATGGCGATCATGTCGCGCGGCGGCACCCCGAGCGCGTTCAGCCCGTCCACGAGGTCGGAAAGTTTGACGCCGCCTTTGACGATGGAAAGTTTCGCCGGCGCTTCGTCGACTTCGGCGCTGGTGCGCGGCACAACCACGGTGCGTCCGCGATCGGAAAAGGGGCTCGGCTGGCTGACCTGCGGCGTTTCGGAAACGGAAACCGTGAGCGAGCCTTGCGCGATGGCGACCGTTGAAACCCTGACATCGTCGCCCATGACGATAACGCCGGACGCCTCGTCGATGACGACTTTGGCGGATTTGTCCGGTTCGACCCGCAATCCCTCGACCGCGGAAATGACGCCGACCATATCGCCGCTGAAATTTTGCGGGTGGTTGAGCCGAACGGTGCCGGGGTCGATCACGGCGGCGGCGCCGGCGCCAAGGCGGGTGTTGATGGCCGCCGCGATACGCTGGGCGGTTGTGAAATCCGGGTTTCGCAGGGCGAGTTTGACCGTTTGCTTGCCGGCGAGATCGAAACCGACCTCGCGCTCAACGACGGCGCCGTTGGCAATGCGTCCGTTTGTCGGAACGCCTCTGGTGACGGATGCGGCGTTGCCGCGCGCGGCAAAGCCGCTGACGGCGACGGAGCCTTGCGCCACTGCATAAACTTCGCCGTCCGCGCCGTGAAGGGGGGTCACCAGCAATACGCCGCCGCGTAAGGATTCCGCATCGCCCATGGCGCTGACGGAAATGTCGAGATGCGTGCCCTGCGTTGCAAAGGGCGGCAGGTTCGCCGTCACCATCACCGCCGCAATGTTATCCGTATCAAGAGCTTCAGAGCGAATATTGACGCCCATGCGCTCCAGCATGGAAACAAGGCTCTCACGCGTGAACGGCGTATTGCGGATGCGGTCGCCCGTGCCGTCAAGACCGACGACAAGGCCGTAACCGATCAGCATGTTCTCGCGCACGCCCTCGACATCGGCGAGGTCTTTGATGCGCGATTCCGCCATAGCCGCGCCATGCAGGAGTAATATGGCGGTAAGCAGTGTTGATAAAAACCTAATGATCATTTCCAGCCCGGCATTGCGCATTTGCGCGTTTCTCCGGATGCGGAAAGTGCGAAGCGCGTGCCAACTCCGCGCGCTCAGGATTTCTCTGTTATTCCCGTGGCTTACTGAGAACGCTGCGCAGTTATTGATGTTTGCTGGCTGAAGGGATGGAAAAATTTGCCCACTCAGTTTTGCCGTGATTAACAAAAACTTTATTCCGCGGGTCCAATACCAAGCGTGATGGAGTGATGCTCGATGACGAGAATCAACAGCGTAGGCAGCAAGGGCCCGGCGGGCGCAGCGTCAAAGGCGAAGCGCACAGGCGGCGCCTTTAAGGCCGCGCCGTCCACCGGAACGGGGGAGACGCAGCGCGCAGACGCGGCGACCGCGGCGCCGACACTTAGCGCGCTCATTGCCCTGCAGGCGGAAAATCACACCGACGCCAATCGTGGATCGAAAAAAACTATTGCTGCGGCGCAACAAGTTCTGGGTGAATTGGAGCGTTTGCAATACGCCATGCTTGACGGCGGGCGTCCGACAAGTGCAATTGATGACCTTGAGAAAGCCGCGAGTCTGCGCGCCCATGCGGGCGCCGACCCGAAACTCATCAATCTATACGATGAAATTGCCCTGCGTGCGCGGGTCGAACTGGCCAAACGCGGGCGATAGCGGGGCGCGAAAAACCAAACATCAATATTTGGATTCTATTGAAGATTTGTGACGGCGCCAACTTCTCAAACAAAAGCTTGAGCGACCATGGCGCCATCGCTATAGAGAGCGCGATTTCGAGTCGGGGGCGGCCGGTCGCTAGTGCGGTGCACAGGGAGTTGAGGGATGTCTGTAAGCGAACTTGATGAGTATCGTCCGTCTGAAGACGAAACTTTCATGAATGATCGTCAAAAAGAGTACTTTCGAAAAAAACTGCTCAACTGGAAAGAAGAGATCCTGCAGGAAAGCCAGGGCACGTTGAACAACCTCCAGGAAGACGACAATCACCTGCCGGATATCGCTGACCGGGCGTCGAGCGAAACTGAAAAAGCGCTTGAGCTGCGCACCCGCGACCGCCAGCGCAAAGTCATTTCAAAAATCGACGCAGCCTTGCGGCGGATCGAAACCGGCGAGTATGGCTATTGCGAGGAAACCGGCGAGCCGATCTCCCTGCGCCGGCTTGATGCGCGCCCGATCGCGACCCTGTCGCTGGAGGCGCAAGAGCGTCACGAACGCTCCGAACGGGTCCATCGCGACGACTAGGCTGCGCAAGCCCCGGCGGCCTTCCTGAATTGTGATCGGCGTTCTCCCTTAACGCCGCAATCGGGACTTGCACGCCGCGTCGACTCCGCTATGAAGGCCCATGGAGCGACGCAATTCTTCATCCGGGCGCAAAAAGCCGCCAAAGCGCGCGAAGTCCACCAACATCGCGACAACCGCTCTCGGCGAGGAGCCGGAAAAGCGCGGCCGTAAAAAGTCCGCGCCTGTGAAGGGCGAGGCCTCGTCCCGCGATTTCAATGTCCATGTCAAAACCGCGAAGCGGCGCGAATATGGCTCGACGCTGTGGCTGAAGCGCCAGCTCAACGACCCTTACGTGCGCAAGGCGAAGGCGGAGGGTTATCGCTCCCGCGCCGCCTATAAGCTGATCGAACTGGACGAGAAATTTGCGCTTTTAAAACCCGGCGCGCGGGTCGTCGATCTGGGCTGCGCGCCCGGCGGCTGGCTTCAGGTAGCGGTGAAAAAAACCGGTCGGTCGGGCCGGGTCGTCGGCATCGACTATCTGAACGTCCCCGCTGTCGCCGGCGTTGATATCCTCGAAATGGATTTTCTCGATGACGCCGCGCCTGCTGCGCTGAAAGAAAAGCTCGGCGGCGAGGCCGATATTGTGCTTTCCGACATGGCGGCGCCGACGACGGGGCACAAGGCGACCGATCACTTGCGGATTGTCGCGCTCGCCGACGCCGCCCTCGATTTCGCCGAGGATGTTCTGGCGCCCGGCGGCGCCTTCGTCTGCAAGGTTTTCGCCGGCGGCGCGGAGGGCGAGTTGCTGGCGCGGCTGAAGGCCAATTTCACGGCGGTCAAGCACGCCAAGCCGAAAGCGAGCCGTCAGGATTCTTCGGAGAAATATGTCGTTGCAACCGGATTTAAGGGGCGGCGCGATGATTGACCCAAAGGGCGCATCTCGGCGCCGCGAATTTTTTTCGGCCCTCATCCTGAGGCGCTTATGCAGGGCAAAAGCCTCGAAGGATGGCGACGAGTAACTTGGTGACTGTAGTTGGTAGAGTGAGCATATGAAAATCTGGATTTCATCTTTAAGGGACGTACACGACGCACATGCGCAATCGGCGCCGGATCGCGTGGTCAGCCTTCTGTCGCCCGGCTCTGACTTTCCAGCGTTTGATGGTTATGGGGACGACCGCCATATGCGGGTTGAGATCAATGATATTCTTGAGGACAGGGAAGGCCGCCCGGCGCCGGGGACGCATCATGTCGAAAACCTCATCGGTTTTTTAAAAGACTGGCGCACGGACGAGTCGCTGCTGGTGCATTGCTGGGCCGGCATGAGCCGGTCGACCGCAACGGCGATGATCGCCGCTTGCCTTCATAATCCCGATACGGATGAAGCGGAAGTGGGCGCGGCGCTCGCCGCCGCCTCGCCAACCGCGTTTCCCAATACGCGTATTGTTTCCATCGCCGATGAAATGCTTAGACGCGGCGGCCGCATGGCGAAGGCGGCGGAGAAAATCCGCAGCGACGAATCCCGCCTTACGGAAATTTACCGGGTCGCGGAAGCGAACCCGTTTTTTATACCCGCGAAGTTTAACGGAGAGACTTAATGAGCATTCGCGACGCGCTGACCTTTGACGATGTACTTTTGGAGCCCGGCCCGTCGGAAGTCATGCCGAGTGAGGTCGACGTCAAGGCGCGGCTGACCCGAGAGATCACCTTGAACATTCCCGTCCTCGCATCTGCCATGGATACGGTGACCGAGGCGGAAATGGCGATCGCCATGGCCCAGCATGGGGGGATCGGCGTTCTCCATCGCAATTTAAGCGTTGAAGAACAGGCAGAACATGTGCGCCGGGTCAAACGCTTTGAAAGCGGTATGGTGGTCAATCCGTTGACGCTGACGCCCGATGCGACGCTGGCGGAAGCGCGCGCGATTATGGATGCAAGGAAAATCTCCGGCTTTCCGGTGGTGGAAAAAGCCGACGGGAACGGCATTGGCCGGCTCGTCGGCGTTCTCACCAACCGCGACATGCGTTTTGCTGACAATCCGACCCAGAGTGTCCGTGAGCTGATGACAAAGGACAACCTCATCACGGTGCGCCCCGGCGCCACACGGGAGGAGGTGACGCGTCTTGTCCATCAACACCGCATTGAGCGCGTCATTGTCGTTGACGAGGACTATCAATGCGTCGGCCTCATCACCGTCAAGGATATGGAAAAGGCCCAGCAATATCCCTTCGCCGCCAAGGATGCGGAAGGACGCTTGCTCGTCGCCGCCGCATCGTCGGTTGGCGATAAAGGCTATGAGCGGGTTGAGGCGTTGATCGATGCGGGCGTCGATGTTGTTGTCATCGATACCGCCCATGGTCACTCCGCAGCGGTTTCGGCGCAAGTCGAGCGCATCAAGAAAGCGTCAAATGCGACGCAGGTGATCGCCGGCAATATCGCCACCTATGACGCCTGCCGCGCGCTGATCGATGCTGGCGCGGACGCGATCAAGGTCGGGATTGGCCCCGGATCGATCTGTACAACCCGTATTGTCGCGGGGGTAGGCGTACCGCAACTGACCGCGGTGATGGACGCAGCCCGCGCCGCGCGCGAAGCGGGAACGCCGGTCATCGCCGATGGCGGCGTCAAATTTTCAGGCGATATCGCAAAGGCCGTCGCCGCCGGCGCCGATTGCGTGATGATCGGCTCGCTTCTGGCGGGTACGGATGAAGCGCCCGGCGAAGTCTTTCTCTATCAGGGCCGGTCCTACAAATCCTATCGCGGCATGGGCTCGATCACGGCGATGGCGCGCGGCTCGGCCGACCGGTATTTTCAGGCGGATGTGACGGAGCAGATGAAACTGGTGCCGGAAGGCATTGAAGGGCGCATTCCCTATAAAGGTGCGATCGGTCCGATCCTGCATCAACTTGTCGGCGGCTTGCGCGCCTCCATGGGCTATGTCGGCGCCCCGACAATTCCGGAGATGCAGGCGCGGGCGAAGTTTGTACGCATCACCAATGCGGGCCTGAAGGAAAGCCATGTGCATGATGTCGCCATCACGCGCGAGGCGCCGAATTATCCGACGCAGAATTAATTGATGCTGAGTGAGCTTTCACGCCTCGTCCGCTATGGATGGCGCATGGCGACGCGCCCGTCGCGCGTTACCATTTCCGGCGTAACGCTCAATGTTCCGCAGGGCGCCCATGGGCGCGTTCTCGCCTCCATCTATGCGGAAAAATATGAGGGGCTGGAAGTGCGTGAGTTGCCGCGCCTTTTGAAAGCCGGCGATGTCGTGGTCGAGGCGGGGGCCGCAATCGGTTTTGTCGGTCTCATCGCGCAGCAGACCGTCGGCGCCGGCAATGTCCACATGAT
Organism: uncultured Parvularculaceae bacterium; assembly: GCA_947259815.1. Taxonomy (GTDB): domain Bacteria; phylum Pseudomonadota; class Alphaproteobacteria; order Caulobacterales; family Parvularculaceae; genus Hyphococcus. The sequence continues at coordinate 1,315 of CAMYNO010000028.1, read as the reverse complement.
CGAGGCGAACAGAGACCTTATCCCGGAAATAGAACGCAACTGGCGCGACAATGGCGTTGCATCGGCGAACATCCATCACGGCCTCGCCGCGGCGGAGGACGGGCCGGCGGTCGATTTTCACGTGGCGGATTTATTCTGGGCGTCGTCCGTGATCGATCACGGCGCCACGCGTCGTACCGACCGCGTCGACCAGATCGGCGTCAACCGACTGTTCCGCGAAACCGGCGCGAGCGTTTTCATCTGCGATATCGAAGGCGGGGAGTTTGCGCTGTTACCGAAGCTCGACCTCTCCGGCCTGCGGCTGATCGTGATCGAACTGCATGAAAAACGCGCCGGCGCCGGCGAAATGGCGGCGGCGCAGGCGCAAATCATCAATGCCGGATTCGCGCTGACGCAGTCATTCAAGAACGAAGTTTTTATTTTTGAGAAAACTGCGTGATACTGGCCCCTTCAGTACCGGAGGGGTCTGACAATGGAATGGATTTTTGGGCTGATAGGGCTGGCTTTGGGCGCGTCGGCGTATTATCGCGTCGATAATCTTGAAAAAGAACTGAAGCGGCGAAAGATCCTGGAACAGGATTTTTCCAGCGAGTAAGGAACTGCGACTTACAGGATGCGGCTATCTGGACGGCTATCGGCCGCAATTAAAATTCTCGCCGATTTTGACGCACGGCGCGTGCCGCTGAAAACGGCAATCGCCGACTGGTCGCAGTCGAACCGCTATGCCGGGGCGAAGGATCGTGCATGGATTTCCGGTCTGTGTCTTGACGCTCTGCGCCGGCGCCATTCTCTTGGCGAGCGCATGGGCGATGACACGCCTCGCGCACTGGCCCTGGGGGCGCTGGGGCATTTGTGGAAATGTTCCGTCGACGAATTGACAGAGGCGGCGGCGGAGGAGCCCCATGGACCCGGCGCATTGTCGGATGCAGAAACCGCCGCGCTGACTACCGGAAACGAAAACGCGAACGCGCACGCCGCACCGTATGTCGCCGGTGATTTTCCGCAATGGCTGACGCCGCATATTCAGCGTGTTTTCGGCGACCGCGCCGGCGAGGCGATGTCAATGCTGGCCGAACGCGCTGACATTGACCTTCGGATCAACAGTTTAAAGGCGACGCCGGAAAAAGCCCTTGGCGCCCTTAAGTCCGTTAAGGGTGAGGCCGTTCCCATACTGAAGAATGCGGCGCGCATCTCCGCACCCGACCCGTCGGAGAAAGCCCCGGCGGTGACGATCATTCCCGCCTTCAACAAGGGTTGGGTCGAGGTTCAGGATATCAGCAGCCAGATTGCCGCCGCCGCCGCGGGCGAGGTCAAG